>CAYZDT010000010.1:3110-12136 GCA_964477415.1 uncultured Candidatus Saccharibacteria bacterium
AAGAACGACGTCGCGGTTTGAAACCGACTCGAATATGGAAATGTTCGAACCGAGTATGCCCGCCTGATTTTCCTGCACCTCTTCTACTGAAGAGAGCGTCAGCCCTCTTCTCTGAAGAGACGTAATTGCAACGTCGCGCGAGACGGCTTCAATGGTACCGGACTGCTTTCCTCCCTGTTGGTCCAAAGCCTGATACTTGAAAAGCATAGGTTAGATGAGGCGGGTGAACGTCTTAGGATTCAGGGCGCGCGAGAGCGCGTTCTCGGGAGTCACCTCGCCGCGACGCACCAAATCCGCAAGATAGCGGTTCATATCAATCATGCCCGACTCGGAACTCGTCTCAATAACGGCGTTGATTTCGTGCGTACGCTTCTCGCGGATGAGGTTCGCGACCGCTTCGTTATTTATCAGGAGTTCGTACGCGGGAATCAACCCGCCGGATATTCTCGGCACCAGCCGCTGGGAGAAAATGCCCGCCAAGGAGGATGCGAGCTGGATGCGTATCTGGTCCTGCTGACCTTCGGGAAATGCGTCTATGATGCGGTCGATTGTCTGCGCGGCGTTGTTGGTGTGCAGTGTCGAAAGCACCAAGTGGCCGGTTTCCGCCGCAGTTACCGCCGCGGACATCGTCTCGGGTCCGCGCATCTCGCCGACCATGATGACGTCGATGTCTTCGCGGAACGCCGAGCGCAGCGCCGCATGGAAAGATTTGGTGTCTATCTCGACCTCTCGCTGATTGATGACCGAGTTTTTCGAAACGAACGTATATTCAATCGGATCTTCGATGGTGATGATGTGCTCCGTGCGCGTTGTGTTGATGCGTTCAATCATCGACGCCAATGTCGTTGATTTTCCCTGCCCCACGGGACCCACAACAAGGAAGAAACCCTGCTGAAGCTGGGAAAACGTTTCGAGAATCGGCGGCAAATTCAGCTCCTCGAACGTACGGATGTCTTTCGGAATGAGGCGCAAAGCGATTGAGACGGTGCCTTGCTGGAAAAATGCGTTCCCGCGGAAACGCCCTTTATCCTTATACGCATAGCTGAAATCAACCTCCTGCGTATCAAGAAACTGTTTTTTCTTTTCAGATGTCAGAAGCGCCGTCAAAAGCCCCATCGTATCCTCGGCGGAATATTTCGGCCGTTTCAAAAGCGGAATCAGATTACCCGACACGCGGATAATCGGATTCATTCCGGCGGTAACGTGAAGGTCGGAGGCGCCTTCGCTTATGACAGTCTCGACCAGGGACTCTGCTTCACTCTTGTATTCCATTTCCCCCATATTGTAACCCGCAAAAAACGCCGCGCGGAGCGCGGCGGGTGGAAAGCGGGATATGTGCTGTTATTTTTTGCCGTCGGCGATTGAGAGCGCCTTCGCCAAAACCTCGGATGGAATAGAGCTTGCTTTGATGATGTAGCCTGCGGCGCCCAGTTTCATCGCTTTGTCGATATCTTCCTGCTGACCCTGATTCGACAGCATGACGATAGTAGCGCCTTTCGCGAGCCCGCCCGCACGGACTTTCTCAAGAAATTCAAAGCCGTCCATCGTCGGCATCACGACATCGAGGAGAATCAAATCGGGAGCAAAACCTTCCTGAAGTTTTTTAACGGCCGCAGCGGGATCCGCAATCGCATCAACCGCGCATCCCGACTCCTTGAACTTAAGGGTATACATGTCCAAAAGAAAGCGGTCGTCGTCGACCAAAAGAACTTTCTTATCGGATTTCGGCGTCTCGTCTCCCATGCGTTAGGTAGTTTTTTGCGTATCGGGGTCTTCAAGCATATCTCCGCCCAAAGTATTTACCTCTTCAAACGGAATCGTCGTCTCAAGCATCTTAATGATAGCATCCTCTTTCATCGAGAGCATGCCGCCCGCGCGCGCTACTTTATACAGCTCTTCCTCCACGGGGTTCGTAAGGATGGCGCGCTCCATCTCCTTCGACGTCGGCAGCATCTCAAATACGCCGACGCGGCCTCGGGTTCCGTTTGCGCATTCGGGCGACGGCGCAATGCCGAATATTTTATCGGTTTTCGGAAGCGCGTTTTTATATGCAGCGGGCAAATCGGCAAATTGATTGTCTATCATCGCTTGAATCGCGCCGGCGACCGGGATAGGGTTCCCCGCGTCCGGGCATCTGCGGCGCACCAAGCGCTGCGCGATTGAAAGTACGAGAGTCGGCGCAATCAGATACGGATCAACGCCCATGTCGACCAATCGCGGAACGATGCCGATTGCGTTGTTCGTGTGCAAAGTCGTCAGAACCAAGTGGCCGGTCAATGCAGCCTGAATCGCCAATTGCGCCGTTTCTTTGTCGCGGATTTCTCCCACCATGATGATGTCGGGGTCCTGGCGCAAAATCGAGCGGAGGCCGGATGCGAACGTGTAGCCTATTTCAGGACGCACTTGGGATTGCGATACGCCGGCAACGTCATACTCGACCGGATCCTCAAGAGACACTACATTCAAGCCTTCCCTGTCGACTTCCTGGAGCATCGCGTACAACGTCGTCGATTTACCCGAACCCGTGGGGCCCGAGATGATGATGATTCCGTACGGGCGCTTCAACGCAAGGCGCAGCGTTTCAATGTCGACTGCTTTCATGCCGAGGTTTTCCAAAGTCAGAGATTCATGCGCGCGATCCAAAATACGCATCACCACCTTCTCTCCGTGATACGTCGGGAACGTCGAGACGCGGAAGTCGATGCGGCGGGCGTCGATGGTCGCCGAGAAGCGGCCGTCCTGCGGCTTTCTGCGCTCGTCGAGTTTTAAAGACGACAGCACCTTGATGCGCGCGACGACCGCGCGTTCGACCGATACGGGAAGCTTCAAAGACGTGTGCAAAACGCCGTCGACGCGGAAACGCACCTTCAGCTCTTCGCGCGTCGGTTCGATGTGGATGTCGGATGCTTTGCCGTCAACCGCATACCGGAGAATCGTCGCGACGATTTTCGTGACCGGCGCGTCTTCTTTAATCTGCGTAGGCTGCCCCGGCGCGGGTTTTTCATCGGCGACGTCTTCAATCGGAACGGCGTTTACATCATCGGAAATCGTCGTCTGCAATTCAGAAAGGGCCTGCCCCACTTCTCCCGAGAGACCTTTGTACATCCCGATGACGCGGTCAAAGTCTTCGTCGGAAATAAGGAAAAGCTTATACGGAAGCCCGGTTTTCGTCGCGATAAAGTTCAATGCTTCCGCGGCCTCGAGGTTATCGGGGTCGGTCGTGCCGATTTCAAGCACGCCGTCCGCAACCGATAGCGGAACGAAGCGGTAGTGGCGCGCGGATTCCTCGGGTATGTAGCGTAAGACCTCGTACGGCACGGCTCCCGCTTCGCCGAGAGCGCGCGTCGGCACCTGATAGTATTCGCCGCGCGCGGACAAAATATCGGAAGCCGATACGCCCCGATCCAAAAGCGCCTGCTCCAAAGTCTTTCCGTCGGAGGAGACTTCTTCTTTTATCGCAGCCAACGCGGACGCGTCTATGACTCCTTTCTCTGATAAGAGGGAGAGGACATCCATAGCGCGCTTACGGTGCTTTCGCGCCCGATTGCGCGCCGGCGCCTAGAGGAGCAAACGGATTGTCGCGTCCGACGGGTTCGGCAACCAAATCCTGGCTGAAGTCGGAGAGACTCTGAAACGCAGGATCGGAGAAGATTTGTTCGTCGAGAGAAATGGATTTCAAATCAAGAAGAAGCGCAATCAAATCCTGGTCCGCCGGCGCTGCGGCGCCCGTATTCTCGCTCGTGAGTACCGCCTCCTCTTTGCCGACGAAGAAGTAGCTATAGACGCCGAACGCGATGGCGAGGACGACGACGATTATGATGACGTTTTGGTATTTCGCGAGCATACGTCAGGGTTTAAGCCAATAGGTTTTTACGTGGAACGTGAAATCGTAAATGCCGGTATCGTTTGCGTTGAAATCAAGTCCGACGACATCGACCAAGCGGAGGCTTTTCTCCAAGTCCGCAAGGAATTGCCTGAAGGTGTCGTAGGTACCGGTCACGGTGAACGAAAGTATCACCGACTCATATGCGCTCTCGTCGGGACCCAACTCGCCCTGCGCGGCGCGGCTGTTGTCGTCGTCGGTGGTGACGTTTTTAACGCGCATGCCGTACTTGGCGGCCATTGAATCAAGGTCGAGAATCAAGCGCACATTGTCGATGTGATCGGGCAGAAGTTTCTGCAATTTATCCATGTCCGCCTGCGGGAACGTGTTGTAGCGGGAGAGAAGCTGGTCGCGCACATTCTGCAGCTCGCGCGCGCGGCTCAAAGCCTCGTCCAATTGCGCCTGAGTCGCGAGAAGGTCCTTCACCTTTCCGTACGTCGGATCGATGTACCAAAAAAACAGAACGGCGGCGAGGGCAAGAAGAAGTACGGGCGTGAAGATTTTCATACGTCTATTGCGCGTTAGTGGCGGGCGGCGTGCCGGCGTCGGACGGAAGAGATGCCGCGGAGGCGGCGCCCGTATAGCGGATGCGGGACGGGTCGATAACCGCGGAGAAATCAAAATCGATAGTGCCCGTGCGGCTGATGTTTACGTTTGAGAAAATCGGATCGGTAATGATGGCGCTCTTCGAGAAGTCGCCCGATTGAAGCGCGACCGCGTTAAAGCTCGCCGCCTCCCCTTTCGCGCTAATGACGACGCGGCCTTGCGCGGTATGTTCGAACGAAAAGTCCGCGAAACGGACCGAGGAAAGCGTCAGTTTTTCAAGTTCGTTGAAAAGGTTCGACAAGGCGACGTGGTTCGTGAGAAGCATGCCGCCGGATTCGATGCGTTTATTAAGGCGCGAAAGCTCCTTTATGGTGGCGGGCTCGAACGCGCCGCGCGAGCGCTCCAAAGACGCCTGCTTGTCGGAAATGGCTTTCGTCGTGAGTTGCTGGAACGCAAACATGCCCGCAGCTCCTAGAATCGCGAGAATCAAAATAACCCCCGCGATGACGTTCGCGAGAGCGACCTGACCCGACGGACGAACCTGTTTCCGTTCGACTTCGAGGGACGCTTTGGGTATGAACGACGTTTGCACGCGCTCTTCCATGCGTAAAGTCTAACATTCCCCCGCTCGCGCGCGCCGCCCGTTTTCCGAAAACTGTGCAGAAAGCGTCAATTCTGCAATGCGCGCAAAGCGAGACCGACTGAGGCCGCGAACGACGGGCCTGCGGTTTTCAAAACATCGCCGATAAAGGCGGGAGCTGAAATTTTATCGAACGGCGAGCTCAAGGATATGCGCGTATCGAAATAGCGGGACGCAAGTTCGGTAATTCCCTTCAATTCCGCGCCGCCGCCGACCAACACCACGTCGGATATCGCTTTTCCTTCCTTGCGCTGATAGGCGAGAAATGTGCGGCGCGCTTCCGAAAATATGTAATCCATCGCCGCGCTGCCGACCGCGGGGTCAGCGAGGCCCTTTTCGCGCTTCCGCTCTTCCGCCTCGCGGAACGTGAGGCCCGCCGATTTCGCCAACGCAAGCGTAATGTCCTGCCCGCCGCGGTTTATGGTGTGCGAGACGTCTATGATGCCGAACTCGATAACGTAGACTCTGGTGCCCGATGCGCCGAGGTCGATGACCATCGTCGGCGCGGTGCCGTGCTCGTATGCGGAGCGCGCCATTGAAAACGGCTCGACTTCGTAAAACTTGGGAGTGAGTTTCGTGCCGGGCGTCACCGCCTGCATTTTCGTCAGAATCTGATTATGGATTGCGACCATCAGAACGTCGGTTGCATTCGGATTTTTCGGCGTGCCTTGGGAACGCAAGAAACCCGCTTCCTCCTCCGGAATGACGAACCAGTCCAAAGATACTTCCGAAATCGGGACGGGAATGTATTTTCTCGCTTCAATCGGAATCATCGTCGCCAAATCGTCTTTGTTGCGCGTCGGAAGGCTGATAACGCTGATAAGGCTCGCGGAAAGCGGAACTGAAAATCCGGCGACCGTCGCGGTGACGTTCGCTTCCTTCACCAAATCGTTCAGGGCTTCGGTCAGTTTCTCCGGAGACGGATTGACCGCCTGCCCCACTTCCGCGTTCGCGTACGGACCTAACGCCAACTCGCCGTACGTTTCAAGAACCGCCGAGCCGCGCTGCATCCTGACCTGCACTATTTTTATCGACGACGTGCCGATATCGACTCCCGCGACAGACACGGAGTCTTTCGACGCGAACGATGAAAGCGCTTTTTGGAGAATTTCGGACAATCCCGATACGGGAGACGCCATGATTGTATACTTTAACACGTGCTTGAGTTGCTTCGGGCGATTCTGGACGCGCTTTTCCCTCCGCGCGGCGACGTAGAGGTTGCGCGGAAATTGAGCGGAGAAACGCTCGCCTCTCTCCTTCATCCGGTCGCGGCGCGCGAAGCGTGGATTATCGCGCTCTTTCCGTATAAAGAGGAGCGCGTCCGCGCGCTGGTGCGCGCGGTGAAGTTTTACGGCGAACAGAAGCCCTTGCCTTACCTCGCGGATGCGGCGTACGGATTCGTGCTTGAGCTGATTGCCGACCGGCGCCTTCTCTCGGGGTGGAACACTCCTTTATTGATACCCGTGCCCTCTTCTCCGCTCCGCTTACGGCAGCGCGGCTATAACCAGACGGAGCGTATTGCTTCCGAATTTGCAAAAGCATTAGGCGAGGCGGTTTTGTACGCGCCGAAAGCGCTTGCGCGCACCGACCGAAAAAGCCAAGTCCGCATACCGCGCAAGAAAAGGAACGAGAACGTGCGCGGAACGTTTTATGTTACCGACGTAGGCGCTATTCACGGAAGGCACGTCATTCTTCTCGACGACGTCGTTGAGAGCGGTGCGACCATGAAAGACGCCCGCCGGGCGTTAGCCGCGGCGGGCGCTCTCGACGTCCTCGGGATTGCGATAACGCACTAGTGCTTCCGCATCGCAACTTTTCTGGGAGCGCGATGCGCGCTTTCATCATTTCCGCCGCAGGTCGTCTCAATGAGAATCGCCGTTACCTGATACGGATCCATGTTCGCGGCGGGGCGCCGGTCTTCAAGGTATCCCGCGTTCTGGTCCGCGGTCGCCATCGGAATGCGGATTGAAGCGCCGCGGTCCGATATGCCGTAGCGGAACTCGTTTATAGAACAGGTTTCGTGTTTGCCGGTAAGCCGCATCTCGTTCCCCGCGCCGTACACCGCGATGTGCGCGAAGTGCTGTCGCTTCAATTTTTCGCACGCCGCTTTTATCGCCGCAAGGCCGCCCTTTGCCCGCATTTCTTTCGTTGAATAATTGGTATGGCAGCCGGCGCCGTTCCAGTCGCCCATAACGGGCTTCGGCGAAAATGAAACTTCCATGTCGTATTCTTCCGCAATGCGAAGGAGAAGCCATCGCGAAAGCCACAGCTGATCCGCAACCTCAAGAGGACTCAACGGGCCAACTTGGAACTCCCATTGCCCCGGCATCACCTCAGCGTTGATTCCCGAAAGCTGTATTCCCGCTTCCAAACACGCCGCCATGTGATCTTCCACTAAATCGCGGCCGACTACTTTTTCGTTGCCGACGCCGCAGTAATACGGACCCTGCGGGGCCGGATACCCGACCGCGGGAAATCCTAACGGGCGTCCGTCCTGAAACAGCGTGTACTCCTGCTCGATGCCGAACCACGGGTCATGCTTCCCGTATTTTTTCACTATCGCGCGCAGGGGCGCGCGCGTGTTCGTCGGGTGCGGGTCATTGTTCGCTTCGTACACTTCGCACATCACGATGAGATGCGGAGCGCCGCGCAACGGGTCTTTTATGAAAAAAACCGGCTTCAACCGGCAATCAGAGAACTTCCCTTCCGCTTGTTCCGTCGAGGATCCGTCGAATCCCCACTCCGGAATGTCGCTTAATTTAGTAACGGGGCGGTTAATAATTTTGGTCTTTGATCTGAGTCCCGCCGTTGGCTTTCCGCCGTCAAGCCAGACGTACTCGAGCATTACGCTCACGGGTTTTGTACTGGGCATATCCTATTCTAGCAGTGCGGAATCGGAAAGACGGAACCGCGCGGGTGTGGACGAAAAAAGCCCGTAAAACTGGCACCGCACGGCCTTTGTCCGCCGAGCGGGAAAGCCCGTCCGCAGGCGGGCATATACTGAATACAAGATTATTCCTTATATATATGAATAAAACTACTCTTATCGGAGTCGGTATTGCGGCGGCGGCAATCGTCGCAGCAGTCCTCTTCTCTCTCCAGAATTTCGACGCGAGCACGGTGGCCTGCGAGAACATAGACGCGGCGCGCGCGGAGTTGCGCGCTTCATACGAGACGGGCGTCGATGCGAGCGTGCAGGTATTTGCGGAAGAAAAAGCGGCGACTGACGAAGCGCTACATCAGTGCCTCTCGGCCGAGCCGAAAGACCCGTGTGCGGATCTTCAGAAAACCCGCGACGATGCGGTCGCCGGATTTAACGGAATCGCCTCTCCCTCGGACAGTGCGCCGTACGCGGAGTTCCAAAAATACTTTGCAAAGCGCGATGACGCGTACGCAAAATACAAAACCGCAAAAGATTCTCTCGACGCATGCCGCATGGCGAACCCGCCGAAACCCGTCGTGCCGTACGAAGAGTCCGACACGAAAGCATGCTTCGACGCGTATGACGCATCCGTAGAAGCGTCTCGCGCGACATTCGATACGAACACGAGGGCGATGCGCGCCGCTTTGAACGCGGGACTCGCGGCATTAGACGCGCGCGAAAAAGCCTGCCACCCTCCCGAAGACGGCAAGAAATTCACGAAGCTTGCGGACGACGGCGCGGCCGATATACGAAGCTGCCGATTGCTTGACCCGAGCGTCGATCTGGAGCTTTTCGTTCTTAAAAAACGCGCAGCCGCTATTCCTTCGGAAATCAATGCGGTCGACACGAGCATAGAAAACGCGAACAAGCGTTCAGGAACGCTCCGGCGCGACCTCTCTGAAGTAGACACATATATCCCGCCCGAGAGCGCGAAGACGCAATTTGAGGGCGCGTTGAATGCGCTTCGCGCCGAACGAAAAGTTTCAATCGAATCGGCTCTCGATTACTAAAAAAGCCTAATTCCACGGCAACAG
>CAYZDT010000011.1:0-11648 GCA_964477415.1 uncultured Candidatus Saccharibacteria bacterium
AACGAGCCGAAAAAGCCATGCGTAGATGAGGCATAAGACGCGGACACGCGCGTCGATGATGCGTTCACCACCGTCAGCGTGTCGGTTGAAGACGCGTACGTGAATCCCGCATCTCCTCCGAAATTGCCGTTCGTGTTGTATTGAACCTGCGTGTCGGCTCCTCCGGGGGAGCCCGCACCGCTTCCCGTCGCGTCGGAGCCGCACTTCAAATATCCGCCCGCATCGGTATCAATGGTGTCGCAGGAGGCGAGATCAGTGATTTGAAGGTTCTTCACGGACACGCCCCATGCGAATGTCGAAGTGGCAGATGTCGAAGTCGCCGTTATGTAGCCGACCGTGGGAGACGTAGTGCCTGAGAGCGCGCCGCCGGAAAAATACGCAAAAGTGTTGTCTGCGCCGGAGCCTGAGAGTCCGCTTCCTGAAATACCGAGCGAAGAAGTTGCAACAAGATCGTACCCGCCTGAAGAATTTCCCAAGAGAAGCTGTCCGTACGACGGAGACGTTGTAATGCCGGTGCCGCCGTGAGAAACGGCAAGCGTACCGGTAAGCGAACCTGCATCGGTCACGGAACTTCCGGAACTGACGACGGTATGAATAATCGGAGACGTAATACCGCCGCCTGAAGGAAACGCATACGGATTCGGATTCTGGTTCGGAATAACCGAAGAGATTCTTGCGTTTAATTTATTCTCCAAATCAGAGAGCTTCGCCGCGAATCGCTCTTCCGAGACTCCGGTATAAATAATATTTTCAACAACGCGCTCGGTAACGGAGCGATTCACGATATTCTGCGTAATCGCACTCGGTGCAGTTTCAGATTTAACGGGCGGATACTGGTTCGTCGGCGTTACCGCATGCGAAGACGAAGCAGGTGTTGCGGTTGCAACGGTCGTGTTGCTGAAAAAAGCCGTCCAGGCTTTTACAAAACGTTTGCTGATTTCGGAAAAAATACCGCCGGCGTCGCTTGACGCAGCTGAAGCAAGATACTGGGAAGAAATATCGCTGTCAGAATACACGGCGGATACCGCCGTGTTCGGGACATTCAAAAGAGAGTTGAACGCGGGTGCGGGTAAAACGCCTGCGTATCCTGCCAATTGCATTACGGCTGAAATCGCAAAAACCGCGGCGACGAACGAGGCACCGGATACGAGCGTCTGAAGCAGCGAGCTGCGCGGGGTATGTGTAGGGAGCGCATCCGGAGCCGAGTATGTGCGGCCCGCGTATTCCCTTTTTCTTTCCTCGCTCAGCTCGCGGGCGCGCGCCTCCCTGCGCTCCGCAAGGGTTCCGAGGTAGCCCGTAAGCGACTCCTTTTCTACGAACCACTCCCGGCCGATGCGGACGCACTTCACCTCCCCCGAACGGCAGATCCTGCCGATATGGGTCTGGGTAAAATTCGACAGAGAGGCCGCTTCTCCGGTCGTTATGTACCCAGTCAGATTTATCGGCTCCTCAGGCATATTTTCAATCTGACTATATTTTATAAAGCTATGTTGAAAGACTTTCGCAAAGCAACGGTGAAATGTTCAAAAGTATCCGCGCTAATTTCATATGTTCCGATTCGCAAATAGAGAAGCGAAATAAGACTAAAATTTCGGCAGAAGCTAAGTGAGCAGCGGGTCTATGAGACCGGACAATTGAAAAATTACCTCGGCTATCCGAGATATGTTGCAAACATTAGTTATGTCGAAAAGACGGAGGCCTATTTATGGGTTATTTTTTCAAGAATCCAGCCGACTATGGCGAGTATCGCAGCACCCGCGAGCGCGGTCATAAAGTTTGAAATCGCGAATCCTTCGACAAAAGAGGCAACCAGCAGAAGGAGCGCGGCGTTTATGACGAAAGAAAAAAGACCCAGCGTTACGATATTTAGAGGCAAAGTCAATAGCGTCAGCACCGGTTTGACCGTAAAACTCAAAAGGCCGAGTAAGACCGCGACAATCGCTGCGGTGTAAAAACCATCGACCGAAAAGCCGGGCACGTAGCGGGTTATGAGAAGAAGGGCGAAGACAGTACCTAGGAAACGGACAATGAGGCTCATCCTCCTATTCTAGCACTCTCGCCGTCGACGATACGCCAGCCTTTCGCCAACAGCTCTTCTGCTTTTTTATATTTCATCTCGCGGGTTTCGGTTCCATTTGTGATAGTTACGGAATCATTTCTTCCGTATTTCTTTCCTACATTCGGAGCAACCCTTACAGCAACGGGAACGGCGCCCAAGCGCTGGATTTGTTCCGTAATATAACCGGAGAGGGACGCTTCCAGTTCGCGGAAGAGGCGCAGTCCTTCGCGTCTGTATTCAATGAACGGATCGCGGCCGCCGTACGAACGGAGGTTTACGCTTCCTCTCAAGTGCTCCATTGTCTCCAAGTGTTCAATCCAATAGTAGTCGTACGCGGAAAGAAGCGTCCGCTTCAATAACGGAATGAACGCATCTTTAAGTTCGTCCTGCTTCGCTAAAAGCACGCCCGTATCCCCTCCCGCATTTTCGATATGCTCGCGTGCGAACGCCAATACCTCACCAGGGCTCCCGGTGAGAATCTCGCGCCGTTTGCCGTATATAAGCGAACGCTGGTGGTTCAAGACGTCGTCGAATCCGAGCACGTGCTTTCTCGAATCGAAGTTCACTCCTTCTATCTTCTCCTGCGCTGACTCAAGAGTGCGCGTGACTATCCCCGCCTGTATCGGCTCGTCTTCCGGTATTCCCAATTTCCCCATCATCCCCTTTACGGTGTCCGAGGCGAATATGCGCATGAGCTTGTCTTCCAAAGAAACGAAAAATTGCGTCTCGCCCGCGTCGCCTTGGCGCCCCGCGCGTCCGCGAAGCTGATTGTCTATTCGGCGCGCGTCATGGCGCTCGGTGCCGATAACGTAGAGGCCTCCGGCGTTTTTCACCGCTTCGTACGATTCAGGCGTCGAGGGATTTCCGCCGAGCTTGATGTCGACGCCGCGGCCCGCCATGTTCGTAGCAACCGTCACGCGTCCCGGCTGGCCGGCTTGAGCGATAATCTCTCCTTCCCGTTCGTGATTTTTCGCGTTCAAGAGTTCGTGCGGAACGCCCGCAGCGCGCAGTGCGGAGGAGAGGCGCTCGTTGGTTTCAATCGACGTGGTGCCGATTAGGACCGGCTGGCCTTTCTCGTGCCGTTCTTTCGCCGCGCGTATAAGTGCCTGAAACTTCCCTTTTTCGGTCTGGAATATGAGGTCGTCTGAGTCTTTTCGGGCTATCGGGCGGTGCGTCGGTATAACCACGACGTCGAGGTTGTAGACAGAGCGGAATTCCTCTGCGGAGGTAAGGCCCGTACCGGTCATACCGGCGACTTTCTCATACATGCGGAAGTAGTTCTGGAACGTCACCGAAGCATACGTCTGGCTCTCCCGTTGGACGGATACGCCTTCTTTCGATTCAACCGCCTGGTGGAGACCCTCGGACCAGCGGCGGCCGGGCATCAAACGGCCCGTGAACTCGTCGACGATGACGATGCCGCCGTCTTTGACGACGTAATCGCGGTCTTTAAGAAACAGAGCTTTCGCGCGCACTGCAGACTCGAGGTGGTGCGCGTATTTAGAACCTAAATCGGCATAGAGGTTTTCAACGCCCAAGGCGCGCTCCGCTTTTTCTATGCCTGCGTCGGTTATAACGACCGCGCGCATTTTTTCGTCGACGGTATAGTCATCCCCTTCGTTCATGGTGCGCGCAATCGCGCTGAACGTCTTATACAGCTCTCCCGCGTCTTTTGCGGGGCCGGAAATAATCAGCGGCGTGCGCGCTTCATCGATAAGAATAGAATCGACTTCGTCGATAACCGCGTAGAAATGATCGCGCTGACGGATGTTTTCCGGTTCGTATTCGAGATTGTCGCGCAAATAATCGAATCCGTATTCATTGTTCGTGCCATACGTTATATCGGCGGCATACGCTTCTTTTCTTGACACGGGCCGCAGAAACTCGTGAACGACCTTGAAAGAGCCTAACTCGTCGCGTTCATGATCTTTTTCCGTATGCGCAGGGTCGTATATATAGGAAGCGTCATGATTGATGACGCCGACTGAAAGTCCCAATGCGTCATACACCTGCCCCATCCACGCGGCGTCGCGGCGGGCAAGATAATCGTTGACGGTCACTACATGAACGCCGCGCGCCGGAAGCGCATTCAAATAAACAGGCAGTGTCGCAACCAGCGTCTTTCCTTCTCCGGTCCGCATCTCGGCAATTGCGCGATTGTGGAGTACGTATCCGCCGATAAGCTGGACGTCGTAATGACGCTCTCCCGATGCGCGCTTAGAGGCTTCGCGAACCGCTGCAAATGCTTCCGGTAACAAAGAATCGAGCGCTTCCCCCTTTTTGAGGCGGTCTCTGAAAGACGCGGTCAGAGCCTTCAAATCGGCGTCCGAAAGAGCCTGCATCGCGGGCTCAAGCGCGTTCACCTTCGGCACAATCGCCTGTGCGGCCTTCAAAAGAGGGCTTGAACCCTCGAACATGCGTTTCAAGTCGAACATTTGATGCATCGTACCATGAGGGCTTTAGCCAAGGGAAAAGTCACGAATCGCTTCGCGTTCGCGACCCCGCCTCGCCTGCCTCTGGGAAACGAGGCATGGCTCCGGCTCGCTCAAGTAATTAAAAACAACGCCTGCGCGTTGTTTTTAATTCTTTTGCGCCCGAAGGGCGTTTTCAAAAACAAAAAGTCCCGGAAACCGGGACTTTAAGACGTTATTTGCGGCGCTTCGAGCTCTTTTTCTTCGCAACTTTCTTCTTCGCCGCTTTTCTCTTCTTTGCCATAGTGAGTTGAAATTATTTTGAGAATAAACGACTTGTACAATGCTCGACGCCCGACCAAAGAAATGCGTTGTGCAAACATTTCTTCGCGCCTAATACAAGCTTATGTTCAGTATGAAACAAAAAACGCGCATGCAATTGCATCGCATACACATATGTGGATAACATTTCGCGCGCGTCACTCGAATTTTTTCTTGTCTTCTCCGAACAAACGCACTTCGGGAGAAATTTTTATTCCCGTGTGCGAAAGAAAATCTTTCACAATCGATTGCGCGAGTCTGACGACGTCTTCGGTCGACGCACTGTCTTTCACGGCAATAACCAGCGGCTGTTTCTCCCAGATGAACGCGCCGCCTTCGCTTCTGCCTTTCGCGCGCATAATCTGATCGAATATCCACGCCAACGGAATCTTCACGCCGCCTTCGGGCAGTTTGTACGTCGGCATCTGCGGATATTTTTTCGAAATTCTCAGAACCGACTCCGGAGTGAAAATGGGATTTAAAAAGAACGAACCCGCGGTCCCGTATTCCGACAAGGGAGGAAATTTGCCCGCGCGTATTTCCTCCACCGCTTTACGCACGTTCGGAAGCGTTTTTGAAACGGGACGTTTTTCAAAATATACGGTAAGGTCGCGATACGTTGTGTTCGCCTCACCCGTTTTCGACAGGAGGAGTGCAATAGACGTAATCAGATACCGGTCCGCTTCTTTTTTGAAAACGCTCATACGATACCCAAGCTCGCATTCGTCTTTCGAGAGAGTGACGAAACGCTTCTCGCGGATATCGTATGCGTCAACCGATTCGAGCGTGTCGGAGAGCGCGGCGCCGTACGCGCCGATATTCTGCACCGCCGCCGCGCCGGCAGTTCCCGGGATTGAAGAAAGATTTTCGATTCCCCACAAACCGCGCTCGACGGCGTACGAAACTAGCGCGTCCCATCCGCATCCCGCGTCCGCGATGATGCGGATCTTCGCGCCTTCCGTCTCTTCCCGTATCTCTGAAGGAAGGTAGCGCGCGACAACCGCTTCAAGACCCCCGTCGGGCGGCAAAAGGTTCGATCCGCCGCCTATCGGAATCAAAGGCAGTCCTTTTTCTTCGGCAAACCGCGCCGCCTCCGGCACTTCATCTTTCGATTCAATCAAAACCAAAAACCGCGCGGGGCCTCCCGTGCGGAATGTGGTGAGTCCTGACAGCGGTACGTTTTCCTGTATCTTCATTTCTTGCGGGTTCTCCGCGCTGTGCGACCGACGGGTGCGAGCTCCAAGCAAAAATCTATGTGAGTGCAGTCGCCGGCCGCACAGCGCGGGCAACACATATACTGTACGCCGAGAAACTAGCTGCTACAACCACCCCCTGGAGACATGGCAATCGACGGGGTACGAAAAAACCCGCAAAGCGGGTCCTTTCGCAGATTTTCGTAGAGCAAGCATACGCCTGCACTCACAACGCGATTATACCAATTGAGGCGGAGCCGGGCAACTAGGGATTTCTGCCCGCCTGAATCTCTTTTATATAGTATTGCCCCTGTTCGGCAAATGACGGGTCAAGCGTTATCGCTTGTGTCAGTTCTTTTACGGCGTCCGCACGCCGATTGACGGTGAGATACGCGGCGGCAAGCTGCACGCGCTTCTGTGCGTTGCCCGGATCGTTCTTGACACGCAGTTCCGCGACCGCAATCATCTTCGGATAATCTTTAAGCTCGTTATACGCCTGCAATACATAGTCGTTATCCGGAGTCCGCGTCCCGAATCCTTCTTCAAGGAGTTTATACGCCAGCTCCGACTGTCCGGCGCGAAGCGCCGTCACCGCGTAAAAAACGCGCGCATCTGCAAATGCCGGATCGAGCTCGAATGCCTGCCTAAACCACTCGAGAGCGTCTGCGTATTTGCCGAGGTTCGTCTCAAGTATCGCGAGTTCGAAAAGTATCTGCTGCTTTTTGGGCGAAAGCTCGTGCGCCTTCATAAGGTACGCGCGCGCATTGTCCGTATCCCCCATCTGGCGCAGGTAGGAGCCGAGGAAGAGCTGCAAGCGCGCATCATTCGGAACTTTTTCAATCTCCTTCTGCATCTCGGATGCCGCGAACGAAGCAACCTCGCCTTGGAACGCCGCATCGCCCGCGGCAAGCTGGCGCACTTGCACCGCGAACTGAAGAAGCTGTTCCCTCACTTCCTGCTCGCCGAGGCCCGAATGCGCTGCGGCTTTTTTAAAGTAGTCGAAGTTTTCCGTAATCGACTGGTGCTGGGTTATACCTTGAATGATGTTCGAGGCGGCAAGCATTCCCGGAACGTTCGCGAAATAAATGACGCACGCCAAGAGAACGCCGGCTGCGGCGGCAACTCCCGGGAACGCACCGGCGCCTATCGGCTTTCCTGCGGATTCGCGCGCGCCTTCTCTTCTGAAAAGGATGTACGCCAAAACCGACATGAAGAAGACGTAGCTTATGAGGTTGTCGAATACGAAGAGGTTATGGAACGCGTATGCCGCCAAAAGTCCGGTAAATGCGCTTCTCTCAAACGCGGTGAAGTCGGATCCTTTCCGCCACAAGTACCACAGTGCGATGAGGTAAAACGAAACATATATAAGGAACGCCGGAGCGCCGCCCGCAACTAACCAATCGAGATACGCGTCGTGCGCGCGGTCAAACCACGGCTCCTGCGCATAGAGGGACGGCTGATAATGTTCGTTGAAGAGATAATTGAATCCTTCCTGACCCCAGCCGAACACGGGGCGTTCCATAAATCCTTTCAAAGCCATGCCCCAGACCGCAAAGCGCGTCTGGCCGTCTGCAAGCGAGATTGACGCTATGCGCGTTAAGACTTCGTTGTTTTTTACGAACTCGGTATCTTTTGCCACAAAAAACGCGCCCGCGATAATAACAATCGCAACCACCGCGCCGATTCCCCACTTCTTCAATGAACCGTTGTCTTTCGCCGTAAACAGCATCAGAAGCCCCGCGAGGAACAACCCGCCCAAAACACCGAGTATGCTGCCGCGAGTTGCGGAGAAATAAATCATCGTGAGCTGTACGGCAATCGCAATCGGATAGACGTACCTCAGATACTTCGTCGTATTCCACGATTTCACCATGAGCCACAAAGAGATGAATACGTGGAAGAGCATGTACACCGCCAGATACGTCGCGTTGCCGAATGTGCCGTCGACGCGCACGCCGCCCTGATTTATCGGGAATACGCCGCCCAGCTGCAGTATGCCGAAGCAGCCCATAAGAAACGACGCCGCGACGGATGCGTTCCAAAAGCGGCTCCACAATTTCTCTGAATTCATCGAGAGCCATAGAACGAAGACATAGGCGGTCGAATGCAAAAGGCCGATGTAGCCTTCCATGCGCTCGAAGTTCGACCAGAACGCTTTTACGGGATTTTCGGCAAGCACGGTCGAAATGCCCATGGTGACCAAAAACAAAAGGAACGCCGCAGGCAGTATGAGCCAGCCTTTCTGACCGGGAAGGCGCGGACGCATCGCGGGGTCCTTTAATGCCAAGAGAAGCCACGCCGCAAGCGCGATTTCAACCAGTACGCGGAAGACAAAGTTTTTTCCCGTTATGAACGGAAAGAAAAACCCGTCCGCCACCACGAACGGTATGAACGGAACAAGAAATAATGCGGTAAAAAGAGTGCCCCGAAGGATGCTTTTTAGTTCCATGCCCGCATCATATCACTTCCGTTTTGGGAGCCCCAGAAGCTCTGAGAGGCGGCCGGCGAGGCGTACGGATAAGGCGCAAATGACGTACGTAGGATTTGCACATCCTCCGGTCGGAAATACGGAATTGCCCGCAATGTACAAATTATCGACGGAGTGCACTTTGAGGTCGGCATCAACCACGGAAAATGCCGGATTATCCCCTATGCGGGTCGCGCCGATATGGTGGCTTGCGTCCGTCATTGCCGCACGGAGCGTTTCTTCGGGTTCTGCAAAAAAAACACCGAGTCCTTTCCTGCGGACTTCATCTGCTAAAGACGAACCGATTGCCCGCAATGTGCCGTATTCCTTCTCGCCCAAGACGAGCTTGATTTTCGGTAACGGAACTCCGTTTCTATCAGAGCGCGGAGAGAGCGTAATTCGGTTTTCGGGGTTCGGATTCATCTCAAGATAGGCCCGTACGCGGACTGCCTTCGGTCCGCCGCGATGAAACGCTCGAAGCGCCGCGAGTCGAAATGCCTCGGGCAGCGCTGAAAAAAGCGCGAATGCATGTTGAACAAACGCGCCGATTCTCCTCGTCGCGCCGCCGGGCGCAGATTTTGAAAAAGAGGCGCGGACGCCGGCAGATGCGCCCCTCAAAGTTCGCAGCGCCTTCGACTCAGTCCACGGAAACAGCGGTTCAAGTTTGACGTATGTGTTTAAAAAACCGCCCGTGCGCTGAGCCTCTTCCGGAAGCCGCAGCCCGACATATGTTTCTGTATCGCCTTTTTGCATGCCGAAATATTTCGCAAGATCAGCATCGGGGGGCACATCGCGAATAGTGCCGAGTACGCATTTAGGATGATCCATAAAATATCTGCCGACCTGGTCGTGTTCATTTCCGAGATTGTCCGAAATCAAAAGGAGCCGCGCATTTTCAATGCCGCCCGCCGCAAGTACGAAAAAGCGCGCGCACATGCTTTTTTCTTCTCCGTTTCCGTCTCTGCACATGACGCGCTGTACGGTTCCCTTTTCAGAAACAATCGCCGTTGCCGTCGCGCGCGTAAAAAGATCGGCATTTGTATTTTCAAAGACGCCCTTAAACGTCTCGCCGAATCTCGTTATGCGCCCGCGGATGAAGGCCTTTTCGCTCACCGAATCGCTTTCGCTGAATGCGCCTCCCTTCGGGACGGAAAAATCTGAGAGGCGCGGAAAATAATACGCTTCAGCAAGCCGTTCGAACTCTGCGCGCAAGTCGTCGCCATTGAACGGCCAGCGCGAAGGAACCCACGGCCTTCCTTCGTAGTCGATAGCGTCTAACGGAGCCGAAAGACCCCACCACGCTGCGGTTGCGCCGCCGACGCGCCGCTCGCGCGAACCTTCCCTGATAGACAGACCTCCTCCTTCGTTATCCAATGCCCGCAATTCATTTGCCTCGGCAGACGGCTCTTCCTCGCCGCTCTCAAGAACACAGACGTGCGCTCCTTTTTGCGAAAGTTCCGCGGCAACGACAATGCCTGCGGGGCCGGAACCAATGATGCAGACGTCGTAGGAAGCGCCGGCGCTCGGTTTATATGACGTTAAGTCTCGTATCACGGTACACAGTATAGCTCCGTACGCGGCGAAACCCGGAAGGACAAAAAGTAGTACCATACGTGCATGAAATGGGCACGAGACGCCGCGGGGCGCTTTCTGCGCTGGGTGGGTCGCTATACGAAAACCGACATGGTGTACCTTACGTCGGGAGCATTTTGGCTCGGCGTCGATCAGGCGATAAACGGACTCTTTGCGTTCGGACTCACAATTGCGTTCGCCTATTTTGTTCCTAAAGAAGACTATGGCACGTACAGATTCCTCACCGCAGGATTGTGGCTTTTGACCGCGTTTACGATGACCGGACTCTCGACTGCGATGTCGCAGGCGGTTGCGCGCGGAAAGGATGCCGCGTACTTGACCTCCTTCAAAACGAGCATGCTCTGGGGAATCCCGATGGCGGTCATCGCATTCTGCGTCAGTGCGTATTATTTTTTCGCGGGAAATTCCGAACTCGGAATCGGATTCCTTATCGTTGCGCTTCTTGGTCCGTTTCTTCAATCGGCGTACCTGTGGGGCAGTTACTTCCTCGGTAAAAAATCTTTCATTTCTATCGCTCTCTGGGGCACGCCGTTCGCGCTTATTCCGGCGGCGGCGCTTCTCGGCACGATGTTTTTTACCGATGATCCGATTATATTCTTTGCGACGTATTTACTCAGCACAATTCTGA
The DNA here is from genome assembly GCA_964477415.1 of uncultured Candidatus Saccharibacteria bacterium. GTDB lineage: Bacteria > Patescibacteriota > Minisyncoccia > Phycocordibacterales > Phycocordibacteraceae > Phycocordibacter. Next base: position 10,673 of record CAYZDT010000011.1, read on the forward strand.
CCGGACTTGCGCTCGGATGGGTTGCGCAAAAACGCATCCCGCCGAACAACGAAGCCGATCATGGATTCAAAAATCTGGGCGCGCATTTCAGCGTAATGAACCTTCTCTCAACCGCAGCGGCACAGATAGATAAGCTTGCCGTGTTCCATTACTTAGGCGCGGTTGAGCTTGCCGTATACTCTTTGGCAACCGGCCTTCCCGATCACATTAAAAACGTCTTTAGCGGCGTGTCGTCGGTTGCGCTCCCTAAATTCGTCTCGCGGCCTCTCAATGAAATCCGCGCGAACTTTTGGTATCGCATAATTCTTTTTACCGTGTTCTCGGGCGGAATCGCGGGAGTATACGCGCTTATCGCGCCGTATCTGTACCAATGGTTTTTCCCCGCCTACGGTGAGGCTATTATCTATTCTCAGATTTACGCACTGTCTCTTGTGCTTATGGGCAACACGCTTCCGATAACGCTCCTTCAGGCGCATGAAGCAAAGCGCGAGCTGTATATCTTTAATATCGTGACTCCGATAGTTCAAATCGCGTCCCTTGTCTTTTTTACCGCGTGGTTCGGACTCATAGGCACGATATCCGCACGCATTGCCGCGCGGGCGTGGAGTATGGTATTCGGCGGAGTACTCGTCGAGGTATACGCGGCACGCACAAAAAACTCATGATTCGCGCGATTGCCGTTCATATATTCGACTTCCTGAAGAAACTGCGCATGGACGCCTTGTATAAAAAGGGCGACGTCTGGGGCCGCGAAAAAAGCACGACGGATATAGATGCGGCAATGGCGCTTTTACCTGCGCGGCGTTTTGCGCGCTGCCTCGATCTGGGCACGGGAATGGGGTACTACGCAGAACGGGCCGCTACAATTTCGGACGAAGTTACCGCAGTTGATATATCGCCTAAGGCAATCGAGCTCGCCAAAAAACGCGTGCCGAACACGAATATACGATTTACGGCGGGTAATATCCGCGATTAT
>CAYZDT010000012.1:0-11644 GCA_964477415.1 uncultured Candidatus Saccharibacteria bacterium
GCACTCGGCCCTCTCGCCCACCCTGAGATAAACAAAGACCCGCGGAAGCGCATGAACTGGAAGACGCCGATTCTGATTGCGGGCGGATGGATGCCCGGACGCTCCACCGATTACGATGCCGTTCTCTTGGCAAAAATGTACGGCGCAAAAAACGTCGTGAACGTTTCGAACATCGATTATGTGTATACCGCCGATCCGAAAAAAGACCCGGCCGCAAAACCGATTGAAAAAATCAGCTGGCAGCAGCTGATTGCAATGCTCCCCAATGAGTGGTCCCCTTCCATTTCGGCGCCCTTTGATCCTATCGCCGCGCGGGAAGCAAAATCAAAAAATATTTCCGTTTCAATCGTGAACGGCGCAAATCTTGAAAACACCCTTGCTGCGATAGACGGCAGAGCGTTCAAGGGCACTTCAATTTCTTAAATCGTCTTCGAACGGAACGGCACTATATTCGTTCTCGCCGTGTATACGACAAGATCAGTTGCACCTGAGGCGATGCGCAAGGAACGCATAGTTTCGTCTACGCCGTCGCGCTCCCGTATTTCCGCAATGACTCCGTGCGATACTTCGACAACTTTACGCTTGTCCCCGCTCACATAACGCGGCGGGACTTTTCGCCAGATATTTTCGTGCAATTCCAATTCGCGCATAGGCGAAACGGATTACTTCTTCTTAGAAATCTCTTTCGGTTTTTGCATCTTCTCCGCGGAAACGAGCATGGGCGAACCGAGGAATATGGACGAGTACGTACCGGCGATAATACCGATGATGAGCGCGAGTACGAAGTAGTGCGTTGCGGCAGGCCCCCAGAAGAAGAGTGCCAAAAGTACCAAGACCACGGTCAATGATGTGTTGATCGAACGGGAAAGCGTCTGATTGACCGAACGGCCCACCACTTCTTCAAAAGGCTCCTTGAGATTTTTTTCCTGATTCAGACGCAGATTTTCGCGGACGCGGTCGAAAACGACAATCGAGTCGTGGACCGAAAAGCCGAGGACGACCAAGACCGCCATCACGAAAAGCGTATCCACTTCCGCGCCGACAAAATGACCGAGGACTGCGAACGCGCCCACGGGAATAATCACGTCGTGCGCCAAAGATACGAGGGTAATCAGGCCGTACTTCCAGCTTGAAACTGGTTCAGAGACTTTGCGAAACGCGAATGCGATAAACAAAGCGATGGCGAGAAGAACCGCAACAATCGCCCATACGGATTTAGTCTGCAGTTCGTTCCCGACTACAGGGCCGATAGAATCAAAGCGCTTCTCTTCGTACGTGCGGTCGGTGTCGGAGCGGAGCGCCGTTTTCAGCGTGTCGTACTGATCCTGCGAAAGGAACGGAGTGCGGATGATAAACCCGTTCTCCCCCGTCGGACGCACGGATGAACCCGCGAGTTCCAAGTCGGCGAGAATGCCGTTTACCTCTTCAACGGTCGGCGTGCCCGCGGTATATTCGACCTCCAAGAGAGACCCGCCTTTGAAGTCGATGCCGAATTTGAGGCCCCATACAAACAGAGCCGCCAATGACGCGACGATAAGAATCGCGGAGAGGGCGTAAAAGATATTTCTGTGTTTAACAATCCACATACGCTTTTTTGGATGGCTGTTTATTTAGACAGGCCGTGACCGAATAAGAAGTTTGCAATTTTCGAATGCGCGAGACCGAGAGATATCAGGAACGTTCTCGTGACCGTGGTGGCGGTAAACATCGAAACCAGAACGCCGATGACGAATACCAGCGCGAAGCCCTTAATGACCGCGGTGCCGCCGAGCCAGTACAAGAGAACACCTGTGATGATGGAAGAGATGTTCGAATCGCGGATAGAGCTCCACGCGCGATGGAATCCTTCTTTAATCGCTTCGGGCAAATCCTTCCCTCCCATGAGTTCTTCCTTGGTGCGTTCGAATATAAGAATGTTCGCGTCAACCGCCATACCAATTGAAAGAATGAATGCGGCCAAGCCCGCAACGGTGAGGGTGACCGGAATCAGCTTGAATATCGCGAGAGAGATTGCGACGTAGAGGAGGAGCGCGACGACCGCGACCAATCCGGGAAGACGGTACCAAAGTACGAGAAACAGTGCGACCGCAGCGAAACCGAGGAGGCCCGCCATGAGGCTCTGATTAAATGCCGTCTCGCCCAAGGAAGGACCGATGGTCTGGGAAGAGACAAGCGTAATGGGAAGCGGTAGCGCGCCGAAGTTCAGGCTTCTCACCAGTTCCCTCGCCTCATCCGGCGTAAAAGTTCCCGTTATCGTCGCCTGTCCGTTCGGGATCGGCTCCTGAATGACGGGAGTTGAAATCGGCGTTCCGTCGAGGAAGATACCGAGGACTTTGCCGACGTTATCGCTTGTAATCTGCTTAAACAATTCCGCACCTTCGGTGTTGAAGTTCAAGACGATGACCGGCTGATTTGAAAGCTGGCCCGAGCCCTGCGCGAACTGAAGCTGCGCGTTTTTCAGAAGCCCGCCGGTAAGTCCCGTCGGAATATATTCAACGGTCGTTGTGCCTTCGGTCGCCTTCTGCAAGCGGAACTCTAGAACGGGAGTCTGGCCGATTGCTTTCACTGCGTCCGAAATATTGGTAACGCCCGGAAGCTCGACGACGAGGCGGTTTTCATTGCCTGCGACCCCGCCTTTTTCAACCTGTACGAGAGGCTCCGATACCCCGAAAAGGTTTACGCGGCGTTCAACCACGTCGCGCAAAGTTGCCATGGCATCGCCCACTTCGGACGGAGACGTGCCTGAGGTGTCTGCGTTATACAAAAGGTGTGTGCCGCCCGCGAGGTCGAGTCCGTATTTAAAAGGGACCGAGGGGGCATTCCACATGCCGGACACGAACCAGCCGATACCCGCGCCCGCAACCAGAAGGACGAGCGCAAAAAGACGCGTTTTCAACATGGTGCGTAGTATGCCACACCACAGGTACCCCTGCCAGCTATTTGCGCTTCTTTATACTCCTCAATAAAGGCCCGTACATGTCAACGGATTCGGGAACGCTCATGCGTTCGACGGAAGAGGACCATACAACCTGCGCGCCGCCGATAACCGCCAAAGGCTTCCGCTCATCCCCCTCGCCCATTTCAAGCATTGCGGAAGTCGCCAGCGAATCGGCCATATTCGAGGAAGCGAATTTGAATCTGCGCCCGTACAAATCTTTTTTCCCTTTGTAGTCCTTCACGCCTTTGAATCCTGCATATCCTAAAGCGGCGCCTATAACCCCTTTACGCATCGGCATCACAACCGAATCGGCGATTACGACGCCGAGTTTCTTTACGCCGTATTTCTTCATCAAAGCGGCGCGAATGCGCGCGGCCGTTTTATAACTATCCTTCGGCAAAAGAACAAGCCTGCCATTCCCGTTTGATTCGTCTATGCCCGCATTCGCCATCAGCATCCCTTCAGTCACCGTGAGCCAGACTTTCGCCGTCTTCACGGCTTTTGTGCTTGATGCGCGTATCAGACGCTCGCGATCCTCCGAACGCGCAGTGCGCCCTTCGGAAAGCGAGACGATTTTAGAAGAAATAACAACGACCGAACCCTCTTTCGGGCGCGGCAGGTGCGCGAAAAGAAACGGCATAAGTTCGGCGCCTTCCCTGAATAACTTTGTTTTGATTGCCCGTATCTGCATATCCGCATTCTCCGACTGCTACTATATATAGTAGCAGTCGGAGCGGGAGACGAATACTGCGCGCGGTCCGTGTTTATGCGGGCTTCTCCTCTTTCTCTTTCAGAAGCTTGATGCCGATGTACGAGAGCGGCGTGTAGAGGAATCCCATACCCACTTTATAGAGCCACCACGGAATCGCGATGCCGACAATGACGGAGAGCGGCAGCACGCCGACATAGGCGATACTCATAAACAGCGCGGTATCAAGGAACTGCGACCACAGGTTAGAGAGGTTGGAACGGAGCCAGAAACCGGACTTTTTGAAGAAGTCTTTGAAGAAGAAGAACGCGATGACGTCCTGATATTCGGCGACGATAAACGCCACCAGAGAAGCTATCGCGAAGCGCAGGGAAAGGCCGAATACGTCGTTATAGCTTTCCATGGGAACCGGCAAGCGGTGCCCCCACGGCATCGCGAGAGACAGGAACGAAAATACGATAAAGAGCGCAGTGGCGACGAAGCCAGCAAGAACAAAGTATTTCGCCACCTTTTTCCCGTACACTTCCCCGATAACGTCGGTCATAAGAAACACGAACGGGAACATAAAAATGCCTACCGAAAGCTGAGTGCCGAATAGAAACGGCATCAGCTTCGCCCCCAACGTGTTGGCAGCGAACAGAGAGACGAGGTACACCGCAAGCGCGATGACAAGTTTTCTTAGTCGATTTTCAGAAAGTTGAATCATATGGATACGTTATCCGTTTGTATAAAGAGGCGGGACACGGAGACGTTTCGTCAGATCATGGTATTTATACTTCGCTCGCGTATGAGCTTTCGTATTGTTTTGCAAGCGCAACGAGATTCGCAAATATCTCGACGACGACGATAGGACCTAGGCCTCGCGGAACGGGAGTGAAAACAGACGCCTTTTCCGCAACCGCAGGGTCTACGTCCCCTACGAGCTTCCCGCCGAGTTCAGATGCACCCGCGTCCATAATGACAACGCCTTCTTTTACCATGTCGGGCTTTATCAAATGCGAAACGCCCGTTCCCGTAACTACAATATCGGCGTCTTTGGTGTTTGCGGCAACGTCGTCGCCTTTCTGAAGAACCTTCGTCTTAGCGCCCATGCAGTTGAACATCACTTCGGCGGGTTTCCCGACAAGGCGCCCCTTCCCGACAATTACTACGTTCGCCCCTTTTACAGGCACGTTGTATTCCTTGAGGACATAGCGCATCGCGGCCGGAACCGGAGGGGTAGCCAAAAAATCGCACCGCTTCAACTCCGCAAAAGAGGCATCGCTCATGACGTCCACATCAAGCATGTGCGGAATGGCGTTTTTCACGCGGTCCACATCCAATCCCTTCGGAATCGGAAGCTGCAAGATTATGCCATTGTGTATCGACGCCTTTTTTATAGCGGCGATAATATCGTCTTCGGAGCAGGTTTCGGGCAGGCGGTATTCGGTCACCGCGATATCCAAGGATGCGGCCGCTTTCTTTTTTATACCGACGTAGGAAGCGGTGACGGTGTCGGTCGTGGCAATGACGACGCCGAGCGAGAGCTCGGCGAGGTTTTTACGTTCCTCCCAGACTTCCTGCCGCCTTTTCTCGGCAAGAGCTTTTCCGTCAATTATCATTTGTCCCTTTATTATTATACGAACGGTACCATTCTACAAACCGCCGAATCCCCTCCTGTATATCGACTTTCGGTTCATATCCGAGCTCTTTTTTCGCCTTCTCCACCGATGCATAGGTTTCTTTGACGTCTCCCAACTGCATTGGACGGTTCACTTTTACGGCTTCAATGCCGAGCGCCTCTTCAAGAGCAACGACGAAATCGCCCAAAGCGACAGGGTTCCCGCGGCCGAGGTTATAAATCTGGAATCCGTTCGGCTTCTCGAGAGCCAGTACGAAACCCTGCACGATGTCGTCTATAAAGGTGAAATCGCGCCTCATGTCTCCGTTGTTGTATATCTCAATCGGCTCGCCCTTTTGCATTTTTTCGGTGAACGAAAAGAGCGCCATATCGGGCCTTCCCCACGGGCCGTACACCGTAAAGAAACGCAGCGCCGTGATGTCCATGTTATAGAGCGAGTGGTACGTGAAGCCTAAGAGTTCGGTCGCGCGCTTCGAGGCGGCGTAAATCGAAACCGGCTTATCGCAGGCATCCGTTTCTTCAAACGGCATTTTGCCCGTAAGCCCGTACACGGAAGAAGAAGAAGCGAACACGATATGCGGCGAGCCGTTACGGTGCGCGAGCTCGAATATGTTCTGCGTACCCGCGTAGTTTGAGCGGGCGTACGCAAACGGATCCTGCAGGGAATAGCGGACGCCCGCTTGAGCTGCGAGGTGGCAGATTTTATCAAATACGTGTTCGGAAAAAATACGCGTCATCGCCTCAAGGTCGGCGATGTCGGCTTCATAGAACGTCACGCGGTCTTTAAACTGCGCGAGCCGCGCCTCTTTCAAGGCAGGGTCGTAGTACGAATTCATGTTGTCGACGCACACCAGTTCGTGTCCGCGCTCCAAAAGCGCGCGCGATACGTGGCTGCCGATAAATCCCGCCGCTCCGGTTACGAGTATTTTCATGATTTCGTGCGCGACTCTTCGGGCACGTACGCTTCGTACCTGCCTTTCGTCGATTTAAACGCTTCGTATGACGGCGCGAAATAGCGATGCCCGAGCATAGTTTCGATTTTGCTTCCGTCCATAACAATCGGATACGAATAGAAACGCCATGAGCCGGGCGCGGTCGGCACTTTGCCGCGGGTCAGATGCCAAAAGAAAAAATACGCGACGCGGACCAGGAGCGGCGAAACGGGCAAAAGCCCCTTCCCGACCGCTCGTGCCATGTCAGCGGCATACACGGGCGCGCCTCCGGGAGCGAGATTATAGATTTCTTTTTTCCCTCCTTTCCACGGTTCAAACGAAAGCTTGCCGACGATATCAACGACGTCGTCTTCATGGACGAACTGGCGCACCCAGCCTTTGGTCGCGGGCACCAAAGACACCAACGCCGAGATGAGCCCGTACACGCCGCCTTTCAACTGCCCCGAAAGCGCGGACTGAAGGCCGAAACGAATGCGCATAAAGCGTCCGCGCGGGCCGGTAATCGCGGCTGGGCGCACGACTGCGACCATCGCGTCGGATTTTGAGGATGCGATAGCCGCGTCTAAATCTTCCTCCGACTTCTGTTTCTCAACCGCGTAAATATACTCTTTCTCGCGCATCGGCTCAGACTCTTTGAAAAGATGTTCGAACGTGTTTTCGGGGAATGCGCCGTATATCGCCGCGGTCGAAAAATGCACCAGACGGCGCACGTTTTTATTATTCAAAGCGAACTCAAAAACCGCCTTTGAGCCGTCGACGTTCCATTTCCATGTTTTTTTGAAGTTGCCGTATATCGCGCGAATCTGCCATGCGGCGTGCACAACGATGTCAGGAGAGAAAGCCGAAGCCTTTTCCTGCCACGTTCCGTCCGAGGTATTTGCCTGAATCCACGCGATTTTAGCGTTCCCTTTCAGCAAATCGGGCATCGGCTCCATATCAAGACCGATGATGCGCTCGACGTCGTCGCGCTTTGAGAACTGTTCGCAGAGCATTGCGCCCACGTATCCTGCGGCGCCGGTTATAAGAAGCGTGTGTTTCATGAGATGAGGCGCGCAATCAGCGTCTTAATCGTTCTCAGTGTAATTGAAATATCCAAAAGAAGCGAACGGTGCTTCACGTAGTACAGGTCATACGTCAGGCGCACGCGCGATTCCTCGACCGACTGAGGGCTGATGCGTCCGGGCGCGTATCGCTGATTGACCTGCGCCCACCCGGAAATCCCCGGAGTCGCCTGATACCGCGCGCGGTACGAGGGCAATTCTTCCGCAAGCCTCTCCCCCAATCCTGCAATATCCGAGCGCGGCCCTATGAGAGAAAGTCCGCCGGACAAAACCGACAAAACCTGCGGCAGCTCGTCAATCGACGTCTTTCTCAAAAACGCGCCGACCTTGGTGACGCGGTTATCGTTCTTCTCTTCAACTGTCCACTCGGACGATGCCGCCTTATTCCTCGTCATCGTGCGGAACTTGGTAACGCGGATTTTATGCCAGTGCCTGCCGATGCGTTCCTGATGAATGAATAAGGGGCCTTCTCCTTCGAGTCTCAAGGCGAGATACACAAACGGCGTGAGAAAGACGAGAAGAAGAAAGAGCGGAATACTGAACACGATATCCGCGACGCGTTTTACCGCGCCGTATGCCGCCGACGATACGCCCTCGCGATGCCGGACCGAACGATACGACAAGGACAAAAGCGGCAGACGCTTGAAGATGCGCTCGTAAAAATCCGAAAAATCAACGCGCCGTCCGCCTTCCGACTCGTATCGGTCAAGGAGCGATTCGGTACGCGCCAGCCGCGGATCGTCCGAATCCGCGACGACGAATACCGGATTTTTCGAAAGCGCCGTTTCGAGGTCCGCCTTCAGGGACGCCGAACCTGCGGAAAGGCGCACGAGTTTGAACGGGAGCAATCCCTTCTCAGAAAATTCATTCGCAAGCTCGTCCGCGTCGGCGCCGTCTGCTATCAAAACCGCATACTCTTCTTTCGCGCGCGAGAGGGTAAGCGCGGCGAAGCGCCATGCGGTAACGAGAGTAACCGATGAAACAAGATACAAAAGCAGCGTCGCTTTCGGCGTAATTTTGAATTCGGGCACGAAGAAGAAGAGGAGCGCCGCGACGATAATAATGAACACCTGAACGGCAAAAATCGTCGACGGGAACTCGCGGCGGATTAAAGCCGTCGGCGCGTCATACAATCCCGCGCTGAAAAAAACGACGATGGAGAGGAGTGCTAAGAGCGAAAACGGCACGACGTGGAGAGACATCAAATACCACGAGGGCGCTTCGAACCACCTCAGATAGAGCGCAAGAGGAACCGCGGCAAGAAGCGCGATGAGGTCACCGACCGCAAGCGTCGCGGGTAAGAAGGAGGTACGAATCATAAAAGGGCTCTCTGCGGTAGAATACGAAAATACGGTCGGTATGGCAACTCGCAAAAAGGTATTTCTCATAGTAACGAAAGCCGTTTTGGGCGGGGCGCAGCGCTACGTATTCGACGTGGCGCGTCTCTTGCCGAAGGATTCGTACGACGTAACGATCTACTCGGGCGAAACCGGATGGCTTCATGAGGTATGTACCCGCGCAGGCATCCCTTCGGTTTCACTTCCCTCCTTCAGGCGCGATATCGCTTTGGGGAAAGACGCGCGCGCATTCTTCGACCTCCTTTCCGTTTTCAAAAAAGAAAAACCCGATATCGTCCACCTCAATAGTTCGAAAATCGGCGCTTTGGGCGCTCTGGCGGCCCGTGCTGCAGGCATCAGGAAAATCGTTTTCACGGCACACGGATGGGCCTTCAACGAGAAACGCCCCGCGTGGCAGAAAGCTCTTTTACGCGCCGCGGCGTGGGCAACCGTGCTTCTCTCGGATACGACCATCTGCGTATCCGAATCAATACGAAAAGACGTTGCGGGAATGCCGTTTATTTCAAGGAGGCTCCGCGTCGTGCATCTCGGGATTGAACCGTTTGAAACAGCTTCCCGCGACGAGGCGCGCGCATTTCTGTCAGAAAAAACCGGCGCAAAAAAAGAAACTCTATGGATCGGCACGATTGCGGAATTGCATAAAAATAAAGGAATCGATATCGGAATCCGTGCGTTCAGTCTTCTCAAGGGAGATGCGGAGTGGATAATCATCGGAGGAGGCGAAGAAGAGGCGGCGCTTAAAAAACTCGCGCACGAAAATCCGCGTATCCGTTTTGCGGGCCCCTTGGAAAATGCGCGCGCATACCTCTCCGCGTTCGATGCGTTTCTCCTCCCCTCTCGGACCGAGGCGTTCGGCGGAGTTCTTTTGGAGGCGGGCATCGCGGGCATCCCCGCGGTCGCAACAAACGCCGGCGGAATTGCGGAAGTCTTGGACGACGGACATGCCGGCCTTTTGTTCGAGAGAGAAAACCCGGAGGCACTCGCGGCTGAGGTTCGAAAAATGCTCGCCGACCCGACGCTTCGCGCGAACTATGCCGAGAAACTGCACGCCCGCGTTCACGTTAGCTACGGAACAAACATGATGATTGCGGGCACGCGCGCCGCCTACGAAGGCGCGCCTATTTCGCGGCCATGACGCCCACGAGTTCGTGCCTGCCGTCGTCGGCAACCGTGCGGCCGTAGTGCCGCATCGCGTTCACAATGCCAAGAAGCGCGTACCCCGTGAGCATGTGGCTTCCCCCGTAGCTCATAAACGGAAGCGTAATCCCGGTTACCGGCAACAACCCGATATTCATGCCGATGTGTATGAGCATATGCACGCCAAATAATGACGCTACGCCCAGGGCAAAGAGAGATTCAAAGTTCGTCGCCCCTTCTTTCGCGTTTTCAATAAGCCTATATAAAAGGAGGCCGAACAATGAGAGCAACATCAAAGTGCCGATAAGCCCCCACTCTTCAGAAAATGCGGCGAAGATAAAGTCGGTCTCATGCTCCGGCAAAAACTGGAGGCGTGACTGAGTGCCGTAGCCTATGCCTTTCCCCAATAAGCCGCCGGAGCCGACCGCGACCGTCGACTGAAACGCGTTATAGCCCGCTCCCGATACGTCCGCTAAAGGATGCAGAAACGTCATGATGCGCGCCTGCTGGTACGGCTCGAATACGAAAAACCACAGCGCCGCGCCGATAGCGGCGCCGATAGCTCCGAGTACGAGGATGTGCCGCAAAGGAATGCCTGCGATAAGGACAATCGCCATCCAGAGGCCCAGCACAATTACGGCGGATCCGAAATCGGGCTGAAGGAAAATCAGGATGAAGACAAGAAACATGTACGCACCCGATACGATGAGGTGCCTCAGATGCGCGATTTCCACGTGACGCCGCGAAAAATATTTCGCCAAGACGAGAATCAGCGCCAACTTGGCAGGATCAGCGGGTTCGACCGCAAACGCGCCAAAGTCTATCCAGCTTTGTGCGCCGTTAAAGACGGAACCGACCGCGAAGAGAAGCGCGAGTAGCGACAGCGCCCCCGCATAGACGAGCGTTACAACCCACGTATTTCGGAGGAAGCGGAAATCAATGAAACTAAAGAGGAAAAAGACGCCGATACCGATGCCGAACCAGATAATCTGCCGCTCCGCGAACGACGCGCCCTGACCGAATCCGTACATGGAAACGAGCCCGGCAAGAGAAATGAGAACCGCGCTCCCGAACATCAGCCAGTCGGTCTTCAAGAGGCGCTGCATACCGTTTAGAGGCGGGAGGTAATGACCGTGCGGACGACAGGAACGGGAAAATCTTCCTGCCACGTAAAGATAACGTTCGTGTCGCCGCGGGGCGGCAGCGACGGTACGACGGTTTGCGACGCGCCGACAAGCGTATCGCCTTCTCCGTACAAAAGCGCGGTCAAGGTAATTCCCGAAACGGCGGTCGGCGAGGTATTTCGTATGCGCGCGGTCAGATTGAGGCTTGCCGGATCAAATTTCTCTGAATCGATTGCAACAGGATTCACGGATCGTTCCGTCTTTTTCCACTCAGACGCACCGAAGGTAACGAACGTGCGGGACGGCGCGCGCGAACCCGTAACGACATTCGTCTCAAGAAGCGGCGTTATCTCGCCCGGCTCCAAGCGCATCTCTCCCCTGCGTTCCGCAATTAAAATATTATCGGCGTCATACAGAGAGAACACGTACGGCAACGCTTCAGTTCCCGCGTCGGCTTCGGGGTTCTGTACCATCGCAACCGCGTGGTACACGCCGTCGGCTACTTTCACCGAGCGCGCCCAGAGAGCCGATACGCGTGGAGCCTGACACAGCTTTGCGCACTCTCCCCCGCAGTCTATTCCCTCCTCGTTCTGATTCAGAATGCCGTCTGCGCAGGTCGGCGTGTGATATGAAAAGACGAACCAGAGCCCGCCCGCAATAACCGCGATAACGCCGATAACCGCGGCCGCATACATTGCCTGCCTTTTACCTGCCCAGCTCATGCCGACATCATACCAAAACCA
>CAYZDT010000013.1:0-11043 GCA_964477415.1 uncultured Candidatus Saccharibacteria bacterium
TGACGCATTCAAACGAATACGCGCCGTTGCGGTTTTTCTGCGTCCTACGGTCTCTATGTATTTGTCCGCCATACTTAGTCGGTTATATGAAGATTTTTAAGCATCAACGGACGAAGCTTGTTCGAAGGAATCATGCCTCTCACCGCCTGGCGAACCGCCTCTTTCATGCCTTTCCGTGCGGTCAAATGCTTCATCGGCTCTTCCTTAAGGCCGCCCGGATAGCCCGAGAAGCGAAGGTACTTCTTCTCGTCCATTTTCTTGTCGGAAACGGAAAGTTTGGAGGCGTTTGTGATGGTGACCGATACGTCCGCAAGCTTGTGGCGCGCAAACGTAACTGAATCCTTGCCCATGAGGATTTTCGCCGCTTCAGACGCGACGCGGCCCAGTTTCTTTCCTTTGGCGTCTATGGTGTGGTTTTTCATACGAATTCGATTACTGCGCTTTGTCTGCCGTCGGATGCGCGCTTAACGACTTTGGTGATGCGAATGTACCCGCCTTTGCGGTCTTTGTAACGGGGAGCAATGACTTCAATCAATTTTTTGGCGAGAGCCGGACGCCCGCCGAGCTTAGACGCCAACAAACGGCGTGTCGCGAGGTCCCCTTTCTTGGCTTTCGTAATCATTGATTCAACCGCGGGGCGCAATTCCTTCGCGCGCGCCTCGGTCGTGAGAATTTTCTCGCGCGTAATCAAAGCTTCTGCAAGAGACGCGACGAAGGCCTTGCGGACTCCCTGTTTTCTCCCGAATTTTCTCCCCCGTACGGAATGTCTCATATGCTAATTCTTCAGAGTTACGCCGTAACGCGAAAGCGCCTGGCGGATTTCATCAACGGCCTTTTCGCCGACTCCCTCGACCGAGAGCAGATCCTCGGACGATTTTCTTGCAAGGCCGCCGACGGTGCGGATGCCTGCTCCCGTCAATGCGTTTGCGGTGCGGGTGGAAAGCTCCAATGACTCAACGCGCGTCTTCATAATATCTTCGCGCGCCTCGGCTCCCATTTTGTCGTCCTCTTCGGGGGTCGTCGCCGGTTCGTCTTCCTTGAAGCCGACGATTGCTTTGAGCTGCTGGATCATAACGGAGATAGAGCGTTCCAACGCTTCGCGCGGAGAAAGCGTGCCGTCCGTTTCAATCATGATGCGGAGGCGGTTGAAGTCGGTTCTGTCGCCGACGCGCATGTTCTCTACTTCGTAGTTGACGCGGCGGATAGGAGTGAAGATAGCGTCCAATGCGATAGTGCCGATGTCGACGCGTTCTTTCTGTATGACCTCTTTCGGAACGTAGCCGAGGCCCGTATCGACGGTCAATTCGGCCTCAAAGCGCGCGCCCTTGTCGGTCAATTCGGCAATGTGCGCATCAGGATTCAAAATTTCAACCTGACCGGGAGTCTGAATGTCTTTTGCGGTCAAAGTTCCCGCGCCTTTCGACGAGAGCGTGAGCGTATGCGACTGGTCGTCGGCAATTTTCAAGCGAACTTTCTTCAAATTCAAGATAATGCCGATAACATCTTCTTTAACGCCGCTCATCGTCGAAAATTCATGCGATACGCCGTCGATTTTGACTGCGGTTATCGCCGCACCCGGTATTGACGACAATACGATGCGGCGCAAAGAGTTGCCTAAGGTGTGGCCGTAACCGGGGTACAAACCGTCGATTTCGTATACGCCGGTGTTGCCGTCTTCGGAGACGATGCGGGGCTTGCCGGGAAGTGCGATTGAGTAATCCATACGAAAAATATAATTAATAAAAATGTAAGGCTAACGGGTGTAGTACTCGAACACTGCGGTTATATCCGCGCTCACGTCCTGCTCCGAAAATACCGGGTCGGCGGAAAGGGTTCCCTCCATCTTTGAGGCGTCAAATGCGACCCACGACGGCATCTTGAAGTCCTTCAGCTTTTCGGAAACGTTCGCAAACATCGGACTGGTGCGGCTGCCTTCGCGGACCGCTATAACATCCCCTTTTGATACGCGGTATGACGGAACGGTGACGCGGCGGCCGTTTACGGTGAAGTGACCGTGGGAAACCGACTGGCGCGCCATGCGGCGGGTAGACGCAAGCCCCATGCGGTAAATAATCGAATCGAGGCGGGTTTCAAGCTCATTGAACAAAGTCGCCTGCGGCACCTTGCTTTCAAGGGCGCGCGCGACGTAGGTCGAGAACTGCTTTTCGGTCAAAGAGTATGAAAGGCGCAGTTTCTGCTTTTCAATAAGCTGGCGCTGGTAGTCGGAACCGCCGCGGCGGCCTTTCTTGTTTTTAGCGGAGCGTTCGCGCGACAAAACGAAACGCTGCGTCTGCGTTTTTTCGAAGATTTGTGCCCCGAGGCGTTTTGCAATTTTGTATCGTGGTCCGAGTTTCATATATTGAGTTGAGGATTACACGCGGCGAGGCTTAGGCGGACGGGGACCGTTGTGCGGAACGGGGGTAACGTCGTGAATTGAAAGAATCTGAATTCCCTTACCTGCAAATGCGCGGAGAGCGGATTCGCGGCCTGACCCCACGCCTTTGATGTAGACATCCGCTTCTTTAACGCCGATAGTAGAAGCTTTTTCGCCGATAACTTCTCCCACTTTTGCCGCGGCAAACGGGGTCGATTTGCGGTTACCGGTGAATCCCAGCGAGCCCGAGGAGCCCCACATAACGATGCCGCCTGAAGTATCCGCCAAAGACACGCGGGTGTTGTTGTAGCTCGATTCAATGTACAAAATTGCGCGATCAAGCTTCTTTTTCGCGATTTTAGAGAGGGCGCGGTCGCGCTTGCCGGAGTCGACTCCGCTGCCCTGCTTTTTGAGAATGCGTCGTTTTCCCATAGTGGTTTATGTTTTCTCAAGCTTACGGCGGCCGGAACCCATGGTCTTTCTCACGTTGCCGCGGACGGTGCGCGAATTGGTCTTCGTGCGCTGACCGCGGGTCGGCAAGCCTTTCATGTGGCGCACGCCCCGATGATTTTTAATGTCCTTAAGCCGTTTGATGTTCGCGGAAATTTCGCGGCGCAAATCGCCCTCGATGCGGTAGCTTTCAACCAACGTGCGCAATTTCTGTTCGTCGTCGGCAGACAAATCTTTCGCCAGCGTGTTGCCGGCAATGTTCGCTTTCTTCAAAATGTCGCGGGCGCGCGCAGGACCAATGCCGTACACGCTCGTAAGTGCATACGCCAAATGCTTCGTATCCGGAATGGTGATACCTGCGACTCTCATTTTTTTAGTATCCCTGACGGGCTTTACGTCTCGGGTTTCTCTTATTGATGCGGTACAAACGGCCGCGACGGCGGACAATCTTGTCGCCGGTCTGCTGTACCTTAAGTGATGCGAGAACTTTCATAAAAGTGTGCCTGAATCACAGCCGGCGGACGATTCGCGCCCTGCCGCCGTACGGGTCCAAAACGAGAGACACTTTGTCTCCAACGAGAACGCGGATTCTGTGAAGCCGCATTTTTCCCGCCAGATACGCCAGTATCTCGTCGCCGTTCTCAAGCGTTACGCGAAAAAGTGCATTGGGGAGGGACTCGGCGACTATGCCGAGTACCTCATCCGTGTCTTTCGTGCGTACCATTTGATCGAATCGGAACCGAATTAGGCTTTACGATAATATCAGAAATTAGCCGTTTTGGTCAAGTCCCCCCGCCGTCTCGACCATAATGCTCTTTGTATTTCCCGGGACCGAATCCAGCCAGAAGGGATAAATCTTTACGACGATATCGGAAATGCCGGGGTATCCGGGGAGGACGGATGAGACCGCCGTGCGCTTCTTACCCGCCAAATCACGGGCTAATTGCTCGGAATCGAAGACCGCGACGAGGCTCGCAGAGCCCGAAACGGCAACGGAAATAGGCGTTTCAGGACCCGCGGCGTCAGGCGACGTCAGGCGTACGGACAAATCAGCGGGATTTTCGAGATTTACTGCTCCATCCGGCAGAACCCATGCTGCTTGCGCAAGCGCCGAAGCAAACGACAGCATCGGGAAGGACGGAGCGCTCGCATTCCCTTTTACTCCGATCACTGCATTCTGACCGTCGGCGGTATCCGTCAATTCAGAGTACGAAATTTTTACAGTATCGGGAAATACGATATAGCCTTCAGCAACCGTTGCGCGAATTTTTTCCCTCAATGAGCGTTCGAGGTCGGCTTTGAGAGCGGTGACGGTATCCGCCCGGACCTGAGAATCGACAGTCGCCTGTTCGCCGATGAAACCGCCCGCCAGCGAACCCGTAGAGCGCGCGTAGATAAGCTCATGCTGCTTCGCCTCAGTAAGTCCGGGGAGCGTAAATTCTGAGGGACCGATATTGTATTTATCCCCTGCCTCGTCGGCATATACGGTAACTTCAAGGGTTCCGGGAACCTTAACGCCCGCTTTCATCGTGTAGCCGGGTACGGTAATCGCGTTATGAACGCGAAACACCAAGCCGTCAGCAGTCTGGAATCGCGTGTTCGTTATGAGGCGCTGCGATTTTTCGCTGAATGCGTTATAGACGGTAATCGTGCCGGAGGCGCGGTTCTCTACGTGCTTAGAGCCGGTCGCAGGAACTGTTTTGGTGACGGTATCTTCAGCTGCCATGCCGCGATACGGCAAGGTCGGACTGTCAACGGACGATTCCAACGTGGTGTCTACGTTCGCGGAATATCTATCGGGAGTAACGGTGATGTACGCGCGATGAAAAGCGGTTGTAATAACTCCGAGTATTGCCGCAATCACAATAACTACAATCGCCGCTATCATAACAACACGAGCCGCGCCCTTCGGACGGTCGGGTCTCAAGTCCATAGGCTGCGGGGGCGTAGGAGGAGGCGGGGTCATAGCGGAACTCTCTTCGCGCATCTGCGGGCGAATAGGACGCGAACGCGCAGGAGGAATAATGTCCTGAATTGAGCGATGAGGTTTTTGTTCTGGATTATCCATTGTAGTTTCGAGTATACCCCACCCTTTCCGATGCGTTTAATTCCTTTTCCCCAAGCCTTGTCAAGCCAAATCCTGTATGTGCGCATAAAGAGAATCGAAATAAAGCGCCTCTGCGGAAAGATACGCGTCATAGAGGGCGCCGTCCCCCAATGAGACAGCGCTGTGGAAGAAATCCGGCGTAACGGGAACTGCGCGAGAAGAAAACGAACCATGGCTCCCGGTTACCAGTTTCTCAAGCCAGGCAAGCTCGTCTTTTTCGGCGAAAACAAACGTTGTCTGAGGCACGGCCACTTCTTCCACCGCGGCCGTAAGCATATCCTGAAAATTTTTATTCCATTCTGCGGCTGCAGGCGCGAATGACGCTTCAACCGCCGCGGCCTCTTCGACTGAAAGTTCTCCCTTCGCGTATAACGCAAGACGCGACAAACTATCCGCCATGCTTCCTTTGCCGGCTAACGCGCGGATAATTGCGTGCGTGCCCACCGGAAACGTACCGATAAAGCGCAGGCCGTCGTGGTGCGCGACCGCCACATCGGTTATTTCTCCGCCGATGTCTGCAATAACGAAATTATCTTCGCTTCTGGTGAGGCGAAGAGCGGAGAACGCAACGAACGAAAATGAATGGAACGTGACTTCGGCGTGCGGAAAGACTTTTTTTGCCGTTTCCGCGAGCGCGTGCGTGATATGGGGGTCGGCTTCCGCCTGATAGTGATTGATTTTAAGGTAATTTCCGGTTACCGGATGCTTCAGAAGCGTCGGATAGCCGTTTACATACGCTTGGCTCACCGCGGACTCAATCAGCTCGCCCTGCGGCGCGGATTCTTTTTTCGCGAAATACTCTTTTACGGCACGGGCTATCGTTGCGGGGGTCACTTTGACGCTCTTTTCCGAACGGGAAACTATAGTGCGTATTTTCGGGTGATACCACGGCGCCGCAAGGACAACGCGCACATATTTCGGAGCAGGCGCGCCCTGCAACGTCTCCAGCGCTTTCGCCGCAGCAGCCTGCATTAAGGGCACGATGCCGTCTTTGCCGGTTTCCGATCCGTCTGAAATCTGAACACGCGTAGAGCGGAAAAGTTCTGGCTTCCCTTTTTCCTTACCTTCGCGGACCATTGATACGCCCACCGAGGCGCTCCCGACGTCAACGATGCAAACGCTATCGCGCATGCATGCATTCTAACTCAAAAAGCGGAGTGCCGATTACAAACTCGCGATTGCCGCAACGGTGCCTTTGGCAAGAAGACCGACGGAAAGAATTCCTGACGGAACGCTTCCGACAAGCGCGCGCGCAAGGCGCTGCGATTTCATTAAAATGTTTTTTGACTCGCCGATTGCTTCCATGCCGCCTTCTAAAATTTCATTCATAGTCCGAAGTACGGGCACTGATTCAATAATCCAGTCCGGCGATTTGCGCACTAAAAAGGAGGTAATGCCCGAAACGGCTCTGGTAAGCATGACGGGGGGCAGCATGGCGCCCGCAAGTGCAAGGCGGTTATGACCCACTTCGCGCGCCCGTTCAAGAAAAGTCCGTTTTTCGGAATTTACCTTCAAAGCTTCAGCTCTCATAATATGCATTATACCACCTATATCAGGTAAGTCAATCTTCGACAAAGTTCCACTGCTACGCCAGTACGCCCTTGATTCTCCGTACGCCTTGAGCAACGGCCTCTTCTTTTTGAATTTTAAATCGCTTCCCTCCCTCGTGTATTTCAGAGGTATTAGAAACGTGCGGACCGCCGCAGAACTCAAGCGAAAACGCCTCCGGTATTTTTGGATTACTTTCCGATGCGTCCTTTGGCCCCACGGAATAGACGGAAACCATATCGGGATATTTAACGCCGAATTCCATCTGGGCGCCTAACTGTTCCGCCTCCGTTTTCGGCATTACGGTGCGGGTAACGGGCAAATCTTGATAAATAACGTCGTTTACCATTTTTTCCACTTCGGCTTTTTGCTCGGGAGTCATCTTTCCGGGACTTGAGAAGTCTATGCGCAGGCGCTCGGCGGTGATATTAGAGCCGCGCTGTTTCACTTCGTCCCCAAGAACCATTTGGAGAGCTTTTAGGAGTATGTGATGCGTCGTGTGATAGCGAACCGTCTCTGTTTTATGGTCTGCAAGTCCTCCGGCAAATTTCTGCGCGCCCCCTGCGCGCGATTCATCACGATGTTTTTGCATTGCTTTTTCGAATTCTTCGCGATGTATCGTAATGCCGTTTTCTTTTGCCAATTCCTCCGTCAACTCAAACGGGAAGCCATAGGTCGTAAAGAGCGTAAAGGCGTCGTCCGATGAGACCGCGCCTTTCGCTATTAGTTTTTCAACTTCGCGCATGCCCTGCGCCAGAGTTTTTCTAAAACGCTGCTCTTCCGCCAGAAGTTCAGTCAGAATCGTTCCGTGAAGCGCCTCGAGTTCCGGATATTGGTCTTTGTAATTTCCAATGACGGAATCAACCAGGCGTCCGACCGTACCTTCGCCGATACCGAGTTTGTCCATGTGGCGCACCGCGCGGCGTATAAGGCGGCGCAAGACATATCCCTGCTCCGTATTCGAGGGCAAGACTCCGTCGCCGAGCATGAACACGCTCGCGCGCATGTGGTCCGTGACGACGCGAAATGACGCCTGATACGCCGGATCGTCATAATGCTTGCCGGATGCGGCCGCAAGTTCGCGAATCAGCGCCTGCATCGTATCAATAAGAAATACGTCCGCTTTGCCGACTTGCGCCGCCGCGATACGCTCAAGACCGCCGCCGTAGTCGACGTTCCGTTTCGGCAAATTCTCAAATCCGCGCTCGGTTTTTACGTATTCCATGAACACGGAATTGCCGAGTTCGATGAATCTCCCGCAATCGCAGTTCACATGGCAGTTCTCGCCGTACTTGGTGTCGTGCTCGATATCGGGGAAGATGTAAAACATTTCCGTATCTCCGCCGCCGGGTTCGCCTGCGGGCATTTTGTCGGGAGTGCCCGAGCGGCTCCACCAATTCTTTTTTGAATCGTAAAAGAAAATACGTTCACCTTCTTTCATTCCGCGCGCGGCACCGTCCGCTTCGCTCCCCATATCCGCCATGCCGTTTGATATACCCGCCTCTTTGAAAAGCCTTTGCCAGATTTCTGCGGATTCCGTGTCTTTAGGAAGTCCTAATGCAGGGTCGCCCAAAAAACACGTGACATAAATCCGCTCCGGGTCGAGTTTGATTTCTTTCGTCAAAAACTCCCAAAACCATGGAATCTGCTCGGCTTTGAAATAATCGCCGAGGGACCAGTTACCGAGCATTTCAAAAAACGTCGTGTGGCGGTTGTCGCCCACTTCTTCTATATCTCCCGCACGAAAAGACTTTTGAGAATCAACAAGCCGAACGCCCTGCGGGTGTTCCTGCCCAAGAAGGTACGGAATCAGGGGCTGCATGCCCGAGGATGTGAACAGAGTTGTCGGGTCGTTTTCAGGGACGAGGCGCGCCGACGGTATGACGGTATGTCCCCGCGTGCGGAAAAACTCAAGATATTTCGTGCGTATTTCGGAAACGGTCATTCAGTCAGATTAAAGTAGATTCCCCTTTTCATCAATCGCACCAGCCGCCGCTATTGCGTCGATGCGTATGTGACGCTTTGCAGCGGCTTCAACTTCTTCGGGCGAAAGTTCGCGGATACGCGCAAGGTAATTGTCGGCAGCGTGCGGGTCGCCGTGCGCAAGAAGTCCTGTGAGAACTTCGTTAGCCGCGGAATACATGTCCGAGAATCTCACTGCATAACGGCCTTCGATTTCGGTCACTTTTTCCTTCAGCCGTTCAGCTGTTATTCCTGCATCAAGAAAAACGCCGATTTCTTTTTTTAGAGCGGAGAGGCCCTTTTGGAACAGCGAGTTGCCGAACATCGCCCATGCGCCCCAATACATGGCTTCCGCGTCCCGCACGTTCCGTATCCGCGCATACGTGCCGTACGTCAGGCCGTCACGGTCTCGTATGGTCTGCGTCAGATGATCGGAGAATCCGCCGCCCAATAGATCAAGAGCTACTTTGAACGCGGGAAATTGATGGTCGTGCGGATTCATAGGTAAAGATGCTCCCAAAAAGACATCGACCGATTCTTTGCCTGCAATCGGCACGAACAGCGTTCGGTTCGTATTCGGCGCCGCGAGGTATGCGGGGGCGCGTCCCGATGCCGCAGGCGCGACATTCCACCCTTCTGTCGCCTTCTCGAGAAGCGAGGAAAAGACGGATTCGTCCATATCGGCAAACGCGGAAACTACAATGCGTCCGCGGTACGTGTCGCGGACAAACGCACGAACATCTTCGTCAGAGAGGGCAAGTATGTGCGAACGTTCGTCTTTGGCGGAAACTTCGTAGCCGGCCGATTCGGGGGCGAATATGAGGCGCGAAAACGCACGACTTGCCTCGCTTCTGGTTTCTTCGCTCTTGTGTACGCTGTCCGCGGCTTCGCGAAGTATGACTTGCCGGATTTCCTCACCCGCCAAAGCCGGTTCTTTCAAAGCTTCAAAGCAAAGCGCGAGCGCGCGTTCGAGACTTTCAACAGAAGCGGTAACGCTGAAGTAGAGGTACCTGCCGTCAGCCCAAAATGCGACGCGCGAACCGTCATGTTCAAGAAGCATGCGGTACTCGTCCCGTCCGTGCGATTTCGTTCCCTCATCAAGCAAAGACGAGACGACGTCTGCAACCGGTTCCTTCGCGAGAGGCGCGTGCCACGGACCCGCGTGAATTGCGCCGAGAACAACCGCAATCCCCGTTCCGGGTTTTTTCATATACGCGCCCGTTACGGCCTGCGTTTCAAAACGGTTCAATCCTTCTGTAAGCGATTTCATACTGCAAAAAGCGAACCTAGGGTGAGACGTTCTCGGGAAAGATACGCGCGCGCGGCAGCGGTTATATCGTCGGGTGCAAGGCCGCGTATCTTTTCAATCCGCGAATATGCGTCTTTCCAGTCGCCGAGCGCAATCGCCTCGTTTACTGCGGTCAGAACGCCGTATGCGGAACTCATGGCGAAGAGCTTTCCCGATGCGGAATAGTTTTTGGCGCGCAGAACGTCCTCTTTCTGGGCGCCGCGCGAGGTAATCTCACCGATGATTCTCATGACTGTCTCCTCCGCCTTTTTATGCCCTCCGTTTTCGGACAAAGAGACGTATATTTCAAGTACCGAAGGATCGCGGAAACGGGGGTATTCGACCGCAACGTCGACCGCAATTCCCGTGTCGACGAGAGCACGGTGAAGCAGGCTTGATTTCCCGCCGCCCAAAAGCGTACCGAGAGCCGACAGCGCTACAGAATCGTCCGCACGTCCGGCGGGCGCTTTAAAACAAAACAGCAGAGCATTTACCGTTCCCTTTCTCTTCAGTTCAAGACGCCGTTCGCCCGCCTGTTCCGGTTCTTTTTCATACGGCGGCTCGTGAATCGGCGACTTCGGTATGGCGCCGAATGCGTCTTTTACACACGATAGCGCCGACGGGACGTCAGTGTCGCCGATAATGGTGACCGTCGCGTTATTTGGCCAGTAAAAAGCGTCATAAAATTTCTTAAGTTTTTCAGTCGTCACGCCTTCAATATCTTCCTTGGTGCCGATAGTCGGAATGCGGTACGGGTGCAGCGTAAATGCCTCGAGCCATGCGGCTTTCGCGAGGCGGTGATACGGGTCGTTTTCGCCCGATTCATACTCGTTTCTGACGACCGTCATCTCTGAGGCTAAATCTTCAGGACGCAGAAGCAGGTTTCTCATGCGGTCCGCTTCGATATGCAGTGCGTCCTTAAAAAGATGCGACGGCGAAATCCAGTAGTAATTCGTGCGGTCGCACCACGTTGTCGCATTTCCCTGCGCGCCTTTCTTTTCCAAAAGCTGCCAGATGCCGCGGCCTTTTTTAGGATCAAAGTGGACAGAACCTTTAAACATCACGTGTTCAAGTATGTGGGTCGCTCCCGTATGGCCCGCCTGTTCGTGCCGGCTTCCGACGCGGTACGTAACCATAGTGCCGACAACGGGACCGTCCGAACGGGGTTGAATCAAAACCTCCAAACCGTTGGAGTCCAAAACGTACGAAGACACGCCGTACGCGTCTTCTGTGTGCGTAAACCCCGACGGCATGCCTTTCATTCAGGCAATAATAGCAAACGCGGCGGCATCAGTGCTGCACTCAGCCCGTTTC
>CAYZDT010000014.1:0-10865 GCA_964477415.1 uncultured Candidatus Saccharibacteria bacterium
GTCGAGGTAAAAGTCCGCGATCTGGATAAGACCGGAAATGTCCTCTCTAAATTAGGCGATGCGGGCATATCGAATCTCTACGGACCCAACTTTACGATTGAAAATGAAGACGAATTGCGCGCCGACGCCAGAAAGGACGCCATCAAGAAGGCGAAGCATCAGGCTGAAGAACTCGCGTCTCAGCTCGGCGTGCGTTTGGTGCGTATCGTGAGCTATTCCGAAGGCGGCTATTATCCGGGTCCGTACATGAAGGCGATGGATTCCGTCGCATACGGCATGGGCGGGGAAGCGGCAACTGCGCCCTCCGTTCCGGCAGGCGAAAACGAAATCGTCTCGAACGTTACGATTACGTACGAGATTCGCTAATGAGCGAGAGACTGAAGCCCGCGTATACCGTACCCGACGGGTATAAGTTAGTGCAAGGGCCGCTTCCCGCGGATACGCACGGTGAGCTGATTGAGAAGGTGCAGCTTGCGACCTCGGGGCCCGTCGAAGTCAGGTTTATCGACGACGCGAAGGAGTGGTTCGTCATTCTCGTTCCGAAAATGCCGAAAATATAAGATTTCTGCTCAAAAAAGCCCCGTTTCAGGGGCTTTTTTGGCGTCAGGGGAGAGCACTTGACAAAATATCTATATATGATAAAATACACATATATGGATAGAGCATTCCAGCGCATCGCCCTTGCCGCGGCCGTTGCCGCTACTTCAGCGGGTGAGACCGCATTTGCACAGGACCGCGTTACGGGAAACGATGTTTTGCCTTTCGCAGAACAGGTTCTGGGCCCCGGCGTTCTTGAAGATCCTTCACTCAGGGAGTCCGCAGCTATCGGCGCTCGCCTCGGCCGCCATGGCTACCAGCGTTTTACCCGCGAATTGGGCCGCTTGAGAAGCGAAACTGACCGCCAGTGCGCGCGCGTTTTCGAAGACCCTTCGGACCTCCTTGATGCGACGGTCGACCTTCGCGACGCATTGACTGATTTCGCTGAATACAGTCGTGCCCGCGCCGCCAATGGTACGCAGCACATGAACCTCCGCCTCTGCCTCGACCCGCACTTCGGCCAGGACGAAGACAGATAAAAGGCTTCTTGACACCCCCGCCCGTGCGGGGGTATCATGTTTTTAAGGCCCGAGGAGGGCTTTTTAATTTGGAGAAATCGGATATGAAATCATTCATCGAATACATCCGCGCCGTACGAGGGGAATTGACCCACGTCTCGTGGCCGTCCCGCGGACAGTCCGTTGCATTTACCGCTTTGGTCATCGGCATCTCGGTCGTTATCGCGCTTATTTTGGGCGCGTTCGATTTCCTGTTCTCGTTGGGCCTTAAGGAGATACTGAATTTCATACAGAAGTAATATGGCGAAACAAACCGACAGCAAAAGAGCGTGGTACGCAGTCCATACCTACTCGGGATACGAAAACGCGGTCTTGAGAAACCTGAAGCAGCGCATCGACTCTCTGGGCATGCAGGATAAGATTTTCAACGTGGTCATTCCGACCGAGAAGAAAATAAAAGTGACGGGCGGAAAGCGCCAGACGGTCGAAGATAAGATTTACCCCGGCTACATCCTGGTCGACATGATTGTGGATGATGAGAGCTGGTACATCGTTCGAAACACCCCTCGCGTAACCGGCTTCGTCGGTTCCGGCGTCACCCCCGTGCCTCTGACGCAGGAGGAAATCGATCATCTCTTTAAGCGCATGTCGACTGACACCGCGAAGCACAAAATTGACTTCGCCGTGGGCGAGCCGGTCGTCGTGGCGGACGGTCCGTTCAAGGATTTGGAGGGCAGAATCGGTGAAATCGACGAGGATAAGGGCAAGGTGAAGGTATTAGTTTCCATGTTCGGCCGGGAAACCCCCGTCGAGCTGGATTTCTTGCAGGTCCGCAAAATTTAAGTAGTATTAGGCAACGCATATGGCAAAAGTAGTAAAGAAAATCAAACTTCAGATTCCGGGCGGCAAGGCTACGCCTGCGCCTCCGGTCGGTACCGCTTTGGGTCCCGCAGGCGTCAACATCGGCGAGTTCGTGAAGCAGTTTAACGACGCAACCCGCGACCAGATGGGGGACGTACTTCCGGTCGAACTTTCGGTCATGGACGACCGCTCGTTCACGTTCGTCGTCAAAGTCTCTCCCGCATCCCGCCTCATTCTGAAGACCGCAAAACTTGAAAAGGGCTCGGGCAAAGTGCCGTCTGTGAAGGCAGGCTCCATCACTAAAGCTCAGCTTCGCGAAATCGCGGAGAAGAAGATGCCCGACTTGAACACCACCGACGTGGAACAGGCGGAGAAAATAATCGCCGGCACCGCGCGCTCGATGGGAGTGGACATCAAATAAGTTAAAACCGCCTCTTGGCGGTTTTTTTCTGGCATACAATCCTCGTATGGAAATCATCTCGTACCGTCTCGACCTTCTCGCGCCGCCAAAAGACGATCTCTTGACGAAAATCAAAGCATCGGCACTCGCGCTTCAGGAAGGCGACTGCATTGCCGTGTCCTCAAAAGTCGTCGCGATTCATCAGGGCAGGTGCGTTGCGCGCGACCCCGCAAAAAAAGACGAGTTAGTGAAACAGGAAGCGGATTGGTATTTGGACGAACCTGCAGTGCACGGCGTCATTCATACGATTAAAAACGGGACGCTGATTGCAAACGCCGGTATTGACCCGATGGGCGGGTTCCATATTTTGTGGCCCGAGAAACCGAAAGAAACCGCCGAGGAACTTTTGGGGTGGTTTAAAAAAGAATACGGCGCGAAAGAGCTTTTCCTTATCATCGTCGATTCGCGCTCCGTCATGCTTCGCCAAGGCGCGATAGGCATTGCGCTCGGCTGGGCGGGCTTCAATCCCTTATACGACAACAGGAAACGGAAAGATTTATTCGGATTTGATACGGGCGGGACCCAGACTGATTTGCCCGACGCTTTGGCCGCCGCCGCGGCGCTTCAAATGGGGGAGGCGAACGAACAGACACCGCTTGCGGTTATCCGCAATGTGCCGTTTCTCCCGAATCAGAAACCCAGCCCGGATGCGTTTGAAATCGCGAAAGAAGACGACATATACGCCCCGCTTCTTAAAGGCAACTGGAAGAGAGGCGGAGGAGGGTTAGCGCTCTAGGGTAAGAAATGTGTAGGCGACGCCCTCGTGTTCGCCTTTTTCTTCGGATACGACTTTTGTGAATTCCGAATAGTCGGGGAAAAATACATCCGCAGGCTTCTCGGCATGAATCAGCGTCAGGTAGAGGCGGTCGGTTTTCGGCAATGCCTGTTTGTATATTTCGCCTCCGCCGATAATAAACACTTCCTCGTCGTCCAAGTCTTTTGCTTTTTCTATCGCTTCTTCAACCGAATGCACCACGACGCAGTTTTCCGCGCGGTAATTCGCGTCGCGAGTCACGATGATATTCATGCGGCCCGGGAGCGCCCGTCCTATAGATTCGTAGTTTTTGCGGCCGAGTATTATCGGATGCGCGAACGTAATTTCCTTAAACCGTTTCAAGTCGGCGGGGATTTTCCAAAGCAGGTCGTTTTGGTAGCCGATGCCGCGGTCACTCTCTGAAATAGCGGCGATTGCGGATACTATCGGCTTCTTTATCACGGTTATTTCCGCGGCTATTTCTTTTTGGCGTCGCGGTCCGCCCACAACTTAGGGAGAATCATCTCGGGCTTCCAGTCCTTCTTCAGTTGTTTCAAGTCCGTCGAGGTCTGGTATTTGCCGGTCTTGGTGTAGTCGTTGTCGAGAATCGGGCCTGTTTCAAAGAATACGATTTGCGCGATTCTGCGGCCCACCACCAAGGGGATGATGTAGTTTTTGGAGTTGTTGGTGATTTCCATCGCCCAGCGGTTGATGAATCCCACATCGCCCCAGCCTGCGCATTTGCAGACTTCGATAAAGTTTCTGCCCAAGGAAGAGCGCGCCTTCATCATGGTTGTTACGTGCTCGCGTCCGCCGATGAATTCATTCGTATGTGCGAGAATCGTCTCGCCGGGGCGGAGCAAGATGACTTTATCGTTCGGCTGTATGCCTTCCCACTTGAAGTTGTATTTGCGGAATGCGACTTTCGCCAGTTCGGCTCGCTGTGGCTTATCGGCGCCCCAGACGTGGTCGGAATGTTTTTTGCTCCAGATGTTATAGAGGGAGTGATTGTACTTACTCGGCTGCTCGCGGAAATACCACTCGCCGAGGGTCACGTCGTAGCTTGAGGTTGCAAGGTTTTTGCGATTAAACGGCTCGATGACGATTGAACCGTCTTTTTTGTATTCGAGGATTTTTCTGTCGGAGAGCGCCATAATTTTGTTAGTGCGAAGTGCTTAGAAAATTACCAGTAGTCGTAGACTGCGCCATAAAGGTTTTACTATACAGCCATTTTAGCCTTAATCGTAGGGTGGGACTGGTAATTCAGGAGCTCGATGTCTTCCATCTTAAAATCGTCGATATTTATAACGCTCGGGTTCAGTTTTAACGTCGGCAGGGGATACGGTTCGCGCGCCAATTGCTCTTTCACCGCATCAAAGTGGTCGTGATAGATATGCACGTCGCCCAAGGAGTGTACGAATTCGTGCGCTTTTAGTCCCGTCACTTGTGCCACCATGTGGAGCAAGAGCGAATAGGACGCGATGTTGAAAGGAACGCCCAAGAAAACGTCGCAGCTTCTTTGATGCATGAGAAGCGATAGTTTGTCACCGTCGACGAAGAATTGCATGAACATGTGGCACGGCGGCAAAGCCATTTCTGAAAGTTCGCCGGGGTTCCAGGCGGTCACGATTAAACGTCTGTCGGTCGGGTCTTTCTTTATTTTTTCGATTACTTCCGCTAACTGGTCCACAGTCGTACCATCGGGACGCCGCCACTTTCTCCACTGCACGCCGTACACGCG
Source organism: uncultured Candidatus Saccharibacteria bacterium (assembly GCA_964477415.1). Lineage (GTDB taxonomy): Bacteria > Patescibacteriota > Minisyncoccia > Phycocordibacterales > Phycocordibacteraceae > Phycocordibacter. Next base: position 4,872 of record CAYZDT010000014.1, read on the forward strand.
TCCCAAGTCGCCCGGAAACTTTGCTTTCGGCGACCAATACGGCGCTTCGGCGTTATCCGTCCAAATCGTGCGTTCGGTGCCGTTTAATTCTTTCAGGCGGTTATCGTCGCCCGAGCCTTCGATGAACCACAGGAGTTCGGATTTAACCGCTTTGAACGCGAGTTTCTTTGTCGTCATCGCGGGGAAGCCGTCCGTCATGTTAAAGCGCATCTGAAGACCGAACATTGCGCGCGTCATGCCGTTTCGCGTCTCGCGGTCCGTCCCTTCGTCCATGACTTTCTTGAGGAGTGAGAGGTACTGCTGCATACGGGTTATGATATAGCCCTGAGAGACGTATGGCAAAAAAAGGAAAATTTATCGTTTTTGAGGGCGGGGAAGGAAGCGGTAAAGACACGCACATAAAGCTTTTGCAGCAGAAGTACCCCGAGGCGATATTCACCCGCGAGCCGGGCGGGACCAAGTTCGGCATGGAAATGCGGCGCCTCCTCCTGGAGTGGCGTGAGTCGGAAATTGATCCGCTGACTGAAGTGTTTCTCTTTTCCGCCACACGCGTGCAGTTTATGAAAGAAATCGTCTCGCCCGCGCTGGCTTCGGGGAAAATGGTTGTGACGAACCGCTGGGCTCTCGGAACGATTGCGTATCAGGTCTACGGGCGCGAACGCCCCGACCTTTTGCCGTTCGTGCAGTCGGCAATTAAAGAGGCGGTCGGGGACGATATGCCGGATCTGACTATTTATCTGGATATTGACCCCAAAGAAGGCATCCGCCGCGTTGCCGCACGGAAAGACGGCATGACGCGCTTTGACGCTGAATCTATGGCGTTTCATAAGCGCGTGCGGCAGGGCTTTCAGAAACACGTTGCGGATTTCGGCAATCATGCCGTTATAGATACGTCCGGTTCTGTCGAAGAAGTGCAGAAAGAGGTAGAGAAAGCGCTCGCGACGGTCGGGCTATGATTACCGCGCTCATCATTTTCGGCACGACATTTGTCGCTACGTTTTTGAGCGCGATGTCGGGCGGCGGCGCGTCCATCATCAACCTGCCGGTATTCCTCTCCTTAGGAATGCCGTTCCCCTTAGCAACCGCCGTACAAAAGGTCAGCTCCGCGTTTTGGGTACTGCCCGCCGCGTACAACTATCTCCATGACAGGAAAATCGACTGGAAGTTCCTCTTTTTGTTCAGCGGTATCGGGCTTCTGGGCGCATATATCGGCGTCCGGGTCGTTCTCGCGCTCCCCGAACGGACGCTAGAACTTATCGTCGGCGTTCTCATTCTTGCGCTCGTTGCCTATACGTTCTTCAAGAAAGATCTCGGCCTTGCCGCAGTATCGTCGCGTTCGCGCGTGAGGCAGCTTCTCGCGTATCCTTCCGCCGCAATCTTAGGCTTCTATGAGAGTATTTTTGGGGCGGGGAACGGCGTACTCTTTTCGATTATCGGATTTTTTACAAAAGGCTTCGATTTTATTTACGCGCTTGGATATTACTTTGCCGCCGCGTTCGCATGGTGCGTCTTCGCTGCGTACCTCCTGATTCAGGAGGGGTACTACGACCTGCCGGCTATGGCGTCCGCGGTCGTCGGTTCGGTTCTCGGGGCATATCTGGGCTCACGTCTCGCAAAATACAAAGGGAACTCCTTTATAAAGACGGTATTTCTCATTGTCGGACTCACCCTCGGCATGAAGCTTGTGATCGGCCTCTAGTCCACAGGAAATTAGGCGCGGAATGTGGCACAATTGCCGCATGAACTACCCCTTTCTTGAGAAGAACGACCCTGAAGTAGCCGCCGCTATACATGGCGAAGAGAAACGCGAGGAGGAGGGCCTTGAACTCATTCCTTCCGAAAACTACGTTTCGAAAGCGGTTCGCGAGGCCCTCGGCTCCGTGATGACCAATAAATACTCGGAAGGGTATCCGGGCGCGCGCTACTACGGCGGACAGATGTACACCGATATCGTCGAGAACATCGCACGCGACCGCGCGAAGAAACTCTTCAACTGCAATTTCGCGAACGTACAGCCTCTTTCGGGCGCACCCGCGAACGTTGCGACCTATTTCGCTTTGCTTCAGCCCGGCGACACGGTTCTTGGCATGGATTTGTCGCACGGCGGTCACTTGACGCACGGGCACCCTGTGACATATCTCACGAAAATCTTCCGCTTCGTCCGTTACAAAATGAAAGACACTGCAACGGGCGAAATCGATTACGACGAAATGCTCGAGGTTGCGAAGCGCGAGAAGCCGAAGATTGTTCTTGCGGGCTATTCCGCATATTCGCGCGAATTGGATTACGGAAAAATTTCTGCGATTGCAAAAGAGGTCGGCGCGATTTCCATGATGGATGCGGCGCATATCGCGGGGCTCATCGCGGGCGGTGCGCATAAAAATCCGTTCGACTACGGCATAGATATCGTAACGACGACGACCCATAAAACCTTGCGCGGCCCGAGAGGCGGCATGGTTCTGACGAAAGAGAACGAAGAAATTGCCAAGAAAATCGACAAATCTATTTTCCCCGGTTTTCAGGGCGGCCCGCACATGCATCAGATAGCGGGGAAGGCGGTTGCGTTCGGGGAAGCGCTTCAGCCGTCCTTTAAAACCTATGCGCAGCAGATATTGAAGAACGCGAAAGCGATGGAAGCGGTATTCGCAAAAGAAGGCGTGCGCATGATAGGCGGCGGCACCTCAAACCATCTGATTTTGGCCGATGTGTTCGGCTCTTTGGGAGTCACGGGAGCCGAGGCGGAGCGCGTTTTGGACGAAGTCGGTATCACCCTAAATAAAAACGCGATTGCAGACGACACCAGGAAACCGATGGACCCGTCGGGCATCCGCTTCGGCACGCCGGCAATCACGACCCGCAAATTCATGGAAGCGGAATGCGCCCGCGTCGCGGAGTTGATGATTCAGGCTCTTCGAAACAAAGATAATACGGACGAGAAAACGAAAATACGCGAAGAAATAAAAACGCTCGCCTTGAAGTTTCCGATTCCCGACGCGTTCGTCTAGCCTTGACCCTCGGACGCTGTTTGGTAAAGTAGAAAAGCCATGAAGCATTTCGTTTCAGTCATCGTCCGTCGCCGCAGCCTCGAAGTTTGAGGTTGTCTGCGAGCATTTGTTTAAAAAAAACGAAGATTCCCAAACAGCCTCAAACGAGGCTGTTTTTATAACCCGTAATATCCAACACTATGTCTAACCAAAACGAAAAACTGCACATCCCAAAGCCGTATCTGCCTCTCGTCGTAGCGTGGCCGCCGAAACCGGAAAGCCTCAAAGAGCTCTTGGCGCTCGTCAAAACCAAAAAAGACGGCGCGAAAGCTAAGGAAACCGATTACTGATAGTATTACTCCATGGACGCGAAAGGCACTATAGAAAAAGCGCTTAAAGACGCCCTCGGAAAACTCGGGTATGCCGCCGAAGCTGTTTTAGACCACCCTGCAGACTTGTCGCACGGCGATTACTCGTCTAACGCGGCTTTAGTTCTTGCGAAAGCCGCGAAGAAAAATCCGAATGCCTTGGCTGTTGAAATCGTGTCTGCACTCGGCGAGATAGAGGGTGTGTCAAAAATCGAAGTTGCAGGAGCCGGGTTCATCAACTTCCACTTGGCGCGCGGGTTCTTCCCGCAGAGCGTCGCCTCAGTCTTGGAGAACGAGAGCGAATGGGGGAAGGGAGACATTCTCGCCGGGCAGCGCGTCATGTTCGAATACACGGACCCAAACCCGTTCAAGGTCTTCCACATCGGCCACCTGATGAGTAACGCAATCGGCGAGTCTTTGGCGCGGCTATCGGAGTTTCAGGGAGGTGTGGTCGTGCGCGCGAACTATCAGGGCGATATCGGCCCACACGTTGCTAAGTGTTTGTGGGGGATAAAAAAAGAAGACCTCAACCCGAATGACGTAGACGACTTAGGAAAAGCATATGTCATCGGCTCAACCGCATACGAAGATGATGCCGAGGCGAAAGCGGAAATAGACGCGATAAATAAAAAACTGTACGCGGGCGACGCGGAATGGAAACCGTTGTATGACGCGGGAAGAAAAACGTCCTTAGACCACTTCGAAGAACTGTACGCGCTTCTCGGCACGAAGTTCGACCACTACTTTTTCGAGAGCGTCATGGGCCCCATTGGCGTTGAGGTGGTAAAAGAGGGAATGAAAAACGGCGTGTTTGAGGAAAGCGACGGCGCGGTCGTCTATAAAGGCGAGAAAGTCGGCCTTCATACGCGTGTATTCCTGACGTCTCAAGGTACGCCGACCTATGAGGCGAAAGAATTAGGGCTTGATAAGACGAAGTTTGAGAAAGAAAAACTAAACCATTCGATTATCGTAACCGCGGTCGAGCAGGCGGGCTTTTTCAAAGTCGTTCTCGCGGCAATGGCGGAAGTGCTGCCTGAAGTCGCCGCGCACACGGAGCACGTATGGCACGGCATGATGCAGCTTACGGGCGGGAAGATGTCATCAAGAAAAGGAAACGTCGTTACCGGAGAGTCTTTAATTGAAGACATGCGCGAGAAGGCGTTTGAAAAAATGGCTGAGCGCGAGTTGGGAGACGCAAAAAAAGAAATTGCGGATTCGGTCGCGGTCGCGGCAATCAAATACGGCGTTCTGAAACAGGCGATAGGGAAAAATATTATTTTCGACCCCGAGGCGTCTCTGTCGTTTGAAGGAGATTCGGGCCCGTATTTGCAGTATTCCCATGCCCGTGCGCTTTCGGTCTTGCGCAAGGCCGCCGAAGAGCAGATTAAAACCGATACTATATATAGTATCGGCAGCGTTCCTGAAGGGACGAGTGTCTTAGAGAAGCTTCTCTATCGTTTCCCGGAAGTCGCTGCACGCGCGTACGAAACCCGGGAACCGCATCACGTCACGACGTTCCTTACGGAACTCGCGGGCGCGTTCAACAGCTGGTACGCAGGGGAGAAAATCGTAGACAAAACAGATCCGCATTCGCCGTATAAAGTCGCTTTGACGAAAGCATTTGCCGCGACTATGAAAAACGGCTTGTGGCTTTTGGGCATTCGCGCCCCGGAGCGCATGTAGCGAGCGCTAGCTACCCGCCCTTTTTGGCGAAGTTTGAGCGTTGTTCGGCAACCGCAAACGTATGCGCAAAATCCGCATCTCTTGTCAGGCGCCGCGCGCCGCGGTTCACTCTGTTACGTACTGCAGGAGCGGTGATGCCTTTCAATGAGCGTCCTGTCGACTGAAAACTCATACCTAAACCCTGGCACATCAATAGCATCGCTATTTCTCGCGCGCTCGACGGGTCTTTCTCCTCTGCGATGACAATTTCGTTCTCAGAAATACCGGTAAGAGCCGAAAGCGTGCGCAGAATCTCCTCAGGGGAGGATATGAAGTTGTTTCTTCCCGAGCTGTCTTTCCGCACCTCGCTCATAGTTTTCGCACCATACCCGCGTTACGACCACTTGTCAAAAAACGTGTTCTGCTGTATTTTTGACTTACATGGCATTCATTAAGACCATCACCAAGAAGACCCGCACCAAGTGCCGGGGGTGATTGTCGTATCTTCTACAAGAAACACAAAAGCCCCCGAACGGGGGCTTTTTTAAAAATAAAACAATATGGCGGAAAACAGGGAGTCACATCTAACAATTTCAGAGCAGACGCGAGCGATGCGTCCATGGGGAAACGTGCGCGAACGCTTGCGTCGGATGAGGGACGCGTTCGAAGACGTATCCGATATCGTGATATGGGCCGAACCGATTGAGAGGCCATACGACAGCGTACGCGACTATGAAGTCAGGGCAGTGCCGGCCGCTCAGTTTAAAGGCGCGCATCCTGAAGCCATTTGGGAATAATTTCCGTATGAATATTCTTTTTTCGCACATCATTAAGAAAATTAACTCGAAGCAACGGGGGCGTTTGAGTGCGTGTTGATTTAGAGCCGGCAACCGCACAAGCCCCCGCACAGGGGCTTTTTTAAGTTAAAAAATATGGAAAGAGAAATATTGAGGATTCTCCTTGCAAACGCCGCGAGGCGG
>CAYZDT010000015.1:0-10703 GCA_964477415.1 uncultured Candidatus Saccharibacteria bacterium
CGCAGCGCTCAAAAGCAGATAGATGCCCGCGATATTTGCGACAAGCGCGAGAGCGCGGAACGCATTTTCCGAAAGGTGCGCACTCGCCATAATTGCAATGCCCAACTCGTCCGGAAGAGGAGAGATGATAGTAATGAATCCCATGATGTCTCTTACCCAGCGGTTTTTCATGAACGGCACTTTTCCGAGCGCCTTGAAAAAACGCGTGCCGCCGAGGCGCTTGAGTTCGGTTTTCAAATCGTTTTTAAAGAAGCGGAAGAGCGTGATGTCGGCGAACGTGCCGCCTAGAGCGCCGATAAGCGCAATAGCGTGGATTGAAAACTGGTCCAAGAACGCGGGCAAAAGCAAAGCTGCAAAGCCGATGGTGAAGCTGTAGCTGTACATCATGCCGGCGATAAAAATGCCGCCGATGCCGAACGGCCGCACTATTTCATGGAAAAACTCGTTTCCCAGGAAAAGGAACAGGAGAATCGCGAGGACGTACGAAAAGAGAATAAAGGACAGGTGGGGGTAGTGTTTGAGCACGTGGGAATTGTAGCATCGCGGGCGCTTTCAAAAATCGGTTTTTTTGGATAGTATGCTCCTAACCGATGTAAGGAAGCCGATGTAAGCCGGGCTTTCATCGGCGGCATTCTGACAGAATACGCTTACGATTGTTTTTGCTCGTTCAGGCCGGACAGTAAGCAAGCTTCCTTCCGTCCTTTTCTCGCAAAAAACGCGCGCTTCGCGCTATCCTCGTAAGCAATTTGCCGATGTAGCTCAGTTGGTAGAGCACGTCCATGGTAAGGACGGGGTCGTCGGTTCAATCCCGACCATCGGCTCAGATGAAAAAGCGCCTTGAGGCGCTTTTGCGTTGGGATTGAACGCCGGAGCGATGTTTTGCACTCCGCAAAACCGCGAGGCGGTGCCCAGCCCGAGCCGAACGGAGGTGAGGCGAGAGGCGAGGGCAATCCCGACCATCGGCTCCTTAAGAAATGTTATAGTGAGTCTGTAATGCGGTTTTTAGCCCACCGCGCTCGCACATAGCATGCTTTCAAAAGCCAAGTATTTTTTGGCAGTTTTACTCGCGGTTTCAATATTCGCTTCCGCGCTTCCGGCGCAGGCGGCGCTTTCCGCGGAGCAGCAGAACGCTCTTCTGTCGCTTTTATTTTCTTTCGGCGTAGAAGAAAACGTCATCACGCATGTGGGCGGTATTGTTGCGGGCGTCTCAACCTCCGCATCTTCAGGCGAATCTGATGCGCAGAAAACCTCGCCTCTCCAGGCCTACTGTCCGAACCTTTCGGTAAATATGTCGCGCGGCGCGCGTGATGCTACGACCGGTGGACAGGTTTCAGAATTGCAGCGCTTTCTCGCAAGCTACTTCGGACTCAATCAATCGGATATTGTGACCGGTTACTTCGGCGTTATGACCCAGAAATATGTCGTCATGCTTCAAGAGAAAAACGGACTTCCCGCATACGGTTTTGTCGGGGCGTCAACACGCGCTCTGATTGCAAACTTATGCGGCGGCTCCTCCGTTTCGCCGCTCTGCATTTTGACGAGCAACAAACCGCAGTACGTATACGGTCAAACGGTCACGGTGAGCTGGGCGAGCCAAAACACGTCGTACGGCGAGTGGGTAAAAGATACTTCAGGAAAAGATAATTTCTTCTTGGGCGGCGACAAGCTTCCCGCATCCGGCAGCGCGTCATTCGTGGCGAACGTCATCGGCAATCCGTATGTCACGATGCGCGTTCACGCTCCGAACGATGCGACGGCCACGTGCTCTTTGACGATTCCCGTATCTGAGAACAGTAATCCCGCGACAACGACCCCAAGTTCGATTTCGGCTTCGCTCGACGCTTCGGCGCCGGGCCTTCAATTTGTCGCCGCAGGTTCCGAGAACGTTACCGTCGGCGCCTTCAAAATTGCAAACAGCGGCAGCGAAGCGCTGAAGCTGAATACCATCCAGTTGGCAATCGACGATTATAACTTCAGCCCGCTCGATATCGTCTCGCTCACGTTGTGGGACGGCGCAACATTTGTCGGCGCAGGCTCTTTCATCCCCTCGAACATCAATCCGCTGGGTTATTTCGACGGCTCTTCGCTTTCTTCATTCACGATTCCCGCGAATTCGTCGAAAGTGCTTACGGTAAAAGCGAGTTTTACTAAAATCGGAACGGGCGAGCCGGGAACTTCCGGTCACAAACTGCAGGTTACTCCGTACCACTTGATGGCAACCGGCGTCACAACAGGCGCATTCGTCGAGAAAAACTACAGAACCGACGGCGGCGCTCCGGTGTCGTACCCTGCGTATATTTTCCGTTCATTCCCTAAAGTAAGTATCGGCTCTGAAAAGTTGCCGTATACCGGCGTCGAGGACGGGAGACTTTTGCGGTTTGCCGTTTCCGCCGATTCGCACGGGTCAATCGGTCTCGGCAAGATGGTGTTCAGCGTACAGCCGACGAACGCTTCCGTCACGAACGGGATGCTCTACGGATATACCGACTCTAATTTCAGCCTCCCGATTTCTGGTTTCAACGCCGACGGAAGCATTCCTACGTCATACACAGGTTCGGTGTACGTAACCGGACCCCTTAATCCAATACAGATTCCGGCGGGTGCAACGCGCTACTTCGAATTCCGCGGCTCCGTGAGCCCCTCGGGAAGCGGCGCGAGCGTAACCACAAGAATGCTTTCCGACCAGAACATGATTCCGCTTCAGTCGGGTATTGTCCTTCGCGAGAAAGATACTAACTTCGTGTGGTCGCCGAATTCGACGACAACCTCTTCGTACGGCGCGAGCGACTGGACGGGCGGATATGCGGTACCGGGGCTTCCGCTCGCGGGATTCAGCGGTACGCGCGTCGGCACCGCATCGTCGACTGCGACCACGACCGCTCCTATTCAGACGAATCCCGTGACGGCAAGCGTTTCCGTGACGCCCGCGTCGGTCACGTCAGGGCAATCCACGGTTATTTCATGGAACTCGAACCTTACCGCATCTGATGTCTCGTATTACGGAGGTTTTTGCGGCATCTCGCTCTTTACCGACTCGAGTCAGGAAATACATATCGATACCGGCGGCGCTCCGCGAGGCTCCGTCACGCACGCTCCGCTTGTCGGCGGATTCTATTCGCTCTTTTGCACTTCGGGAGCAAAAGACGGTTCTCCGGCCGCGCGAACGGCCGCGCGCGTTTCAGTTTCCGCAGCTCCAAGCCCGGTGATTTCCTCGTTTACCGCGTACCCGTCGTACATCAGCCAGAAGGGAGTGGTAACGCTCTCATGGGCTACGACGAATGCAAACAGATGCGTTATTCAGTATTCGGGCAGAGAGGTTGCAGTGAATACGACCGGTACGTATTCCGCGGTTCAGTACGCCACGGTCGATTACAAACTTATCTGCACGAACGACCCCGGTACGGGGAAAGACGGCCCGTCCACGAGCGCCGTAAAGACAGTGCCGTTCGTATATACCGCCGTTTATGACACCGGCACGGTTGACGGCACGAGCGAAACTTCGCCGAAGCCGACTCCAAACAAGACAATCATAGGCCTGTAAGATTCAGGCCGTATCATGTGCGGGATGCGCGCAATTGACGCGCATCCCTCTGAAACGCTATAAAGAGATTTCCCAGCGCCGGAGTAAGCAAAGCTTACTCCGCCTGCGTTCGCAGAAAATGAAAATATAGTATATTCTCATTTTACTGCTCACTTGCCGGAGTAGCTCAGTTGGTAGAGCGGCGGTATCGTAAACCGCAGGTCATCGGTTCAATCCCGATCTCCGGCTCAGAAGGTTTTTTCGTATCCACACCGTCCCGAATACGAACTTCGGCGCGTGCTGTAATGAAAGTACCGTTTATTCTTTTTCATATTTCATGGGTATCATCGTAAAAGCGTTTGCTGTAATTCTCGCGGGCGGCCTCGCACTGACGTCGGTTGCGGCAGAGGCCAATCAGACCACAGGCTACGACGTTATCGCGTCGTCGTTTGCGGGCCTTTTGAATATTTCTCTTTGTTCGATAAATACAAGCAAAGAGCGCGTTACGGACGGCGAGCAGTTTGTTCTGAAATGGAACACGTTCAACATCCAGAATCCGTACTTATGGCATGAAGGAAAAGGGGGCGGCGAAGAAACGATAACGAAGTCGGGTTCGCGGACGATGACCGTCGGCACGGATGTGCGAAGTTCGGCTTCGGTTTCGGAAACCGAGTGGTTCGGCATCGGCACGAACGCCGAGCAGGCGCGAGTCAATCCGCTCTGCAAGACGGAAATTACAATTGTGCCTGCTGCAGCAGCACAGGCGAGAACTAACGCAAACGGCGTTACGTTCTCCGCTTCTCCGACGAAAATATCCCCCGGCAGCTCTTCGACTCTGACATGGGACATACGCACCCTCGGCACTAAGCGCTGTTTCATCGACCCCGGCTCTTTCACGCAGCAACTGTCTTCAACGGGCTCGCTGTCGGTTAAGCCCGCGAGAACTACCGCGTATGCTATACGCTGCCTTAAAGGAATTTCTCTCTTAGGCGCAGAAAACGTGGCCACAGTTACGGTGACCGTCGTCGGTAGCGAAAGCGCACCGGCCTCAGGCTCGAGTTCTTCGGTTCGCGGTTCGGCATTCGGCGGACGAACAGGAGGTTCGGGCGGGGGAGGCGGGAGCGAAGGAAGCGCAGGCGCACGTTCGTCAGGCGGTTTCGGCGGCGGAGGCGGTTTCGGAGGTTTTGACGGGATGAGCGGAGGCGGTTCGTTCTGGGGTCCCACGTTCACCGTTCCGTCTTCTCAGAACAACACATGTCTTTCCGCAACCGGATGCGGGGGAACAGGTTCAATCAAGGGTCTTTAATATATGACGCTCGCCATAGGAGTCCTCGGCGCGGCTATTTTGCTTATCTTTTTTACGCTTGGCCAGTTTGGGAAGCTTAAGACCGACAGCCTGTGGTACGGGGTAGGGAATTTCATAGGCGCTCTACTTCTTACTTATTACGCGTACGCAATTCAAAGCTGGCCGTTTGTCGTTATTGAAAGCATCTGGGCGCTTGTGTCATTGAAGGATGTGCTTCATGATTTGAAGCGATGACCCGCGACGAAGCGAAAAAACGAATCGAAGAGATACAAACGGCAATGCTCGCGCCGGATTTTTGGAATGACTCGGGGTTAGCCCAGCGGATGATTAAGGAGATGAAAGAACTGGAGGCTTTGGCCGAGGGCGGCACGAAGTACGACCGCGGGGCGGCGGTTATTTCTATTCTTGCCGGCGCAGGAGGCGACGACGCGGAAGATTTCGCCGCCATTCTTTTTCGCATGTATCAGGGGTACGCAAATCTCAAAGGCTGGGGCGTTTCATTTATAGATGACAACGAGAACGACCACGGCGGGTACCGCTCCGTGGCGTTCGAAATAAAAGGGAAGGGTGCGTACGGACGCTTAAAACACGAGGCGGGCGTACATCGCCTGGTGCGCATCTCCCCGTTTAATGCGAACGCGAAACGCCAGACCAGCTTTGCGCTGGTCGAAGTTCTGCCCGACATGAGTTCAGAAGAAGGCGTCGAGCTTAAACCTGAAGACATAGATATTCAATTCGCGCGCTCGGGCGGCGCGGGAGGACAAAACGTCAACAAACGCGAAACTGCCGTACGTATCGTTCACAAACCCACCGGCTTGTCGGTGCACGCCTCGACCGAAAGGAGCCAGGCCGCAAACCGCGAACGCGCGGTCGCTCTCCTTAAAGCGAAGCTGTATCGCGCGGAAGAAGAACGCCGCGAGCGCGAAATGAAGGGAATGTCGATTGCGGCGACGACGGCGAACGAATGGGGTTCGCAAATCCGCTCGTATGTGCTGCATCCGTACAAAATGGTGAAGGACCACCGCACTGATTACGAGTCGCACGACACTGATGCGGTGCTTTCGGGGGACATCGACGCGTTCATCGACGCTGCTGAATCAGAGAGCGTGGTAGAATAGTTCGAGTCGGCGCAGAATATACGGACGCGCGCCCGATAATTCCGCCTGTGATTTACTTCGATCAAGTTACCAAGCTCTACAACAATCAATCGGCCGCCTTGGACGGCGTCACGCTTTCCATTGGTCCGAAAGAATTCGTTTCAATCGTGGGGCACGCGGGCGCCGGCAAGACGACGCTTTTGAAAATGGTTTTGGCGGAAGAGACGCCGACCTCGGGCGCCGTGTTTTTCGAGTCTACGGACGTTACGAAAATTCCCAAAAACCTTCTACACACCCTTAGAAGAAAAATCGGCACTGTTTTTCAGGACTTCCGCCTCATTCCGCACAAAACCGCCTACGAAAACATCGCGTTTGCGATGGAAGCCGCCGGGAGAAGCGACGAGGAAATCGCGGCGGACGTTCCGCATGTCCTTGAACTCGTCGACCTTACCGACAAAGCGTGGAACTTTCCGTCGGAACTTTCAGGCGGCGAGCGTCAGCGGGTTGCTATCGGCCGCGCAATCGTGAATCAGCCCGACGTTCTGTTGGCGGATGAGCCGACCGGAAACCTCGACCCGATAAACACGTATCAGGTCGTCGAAATTCTGAAGCGCATCAACGAGCTGGGCACCACGGTTATTCTCACTTCCCACAACAAAGGCGTCGTCGACTCTCTCGGGAAGCGCGTTATTACCATGGACAACGGCCGCGTCGTGCGCGACGATAAAGAGGGAAGATACGTTCTCTAAACTATATGTTCTGGACTAACACGAAACGCGTTCTCCGCTCCGGCCTCGTAAACGTCTTACGGAACAGCTTCGTTTCTTTGGCGTCGATTTTCGTGATGACGATGACTCTCATCATCATCGGATCGTTGATGTTCATGAACTCGATGGTTTCGAACTTTTTGAGCTATGTAAAAGACAAAGTCGACGTCAATGTGTATTTTGTTACCTCGGTGGAAGAGCCGGCGATTCTTTCTTTAAAGGCCGAGCTCGAAAACATTCCGGAAGTTGATTACGTAACGTATACATCGCGCGATGCGGCCTTGTCCGCTTTCCGAGCGCGCCATGCGGAGGATCAGCTGACTCTGCAGGCGTTGGACGAGCTTGGCGAGAATCCGTTCGGCGCTTCTCTCGCAGTTAAAGCAAAAGAGCCGTCGGAGTACGAAGCTATCGCACAGTTTCTCGAGGACCGCTCGACGGACTCGAATGGCCAGCCCTTCATCGATTCCGTAAACTATACGCAGAATAAGACGGTGATTACAGAACTTGAAAACCTGACGACCGCCGTCGGCCGCTTCGGACTCGTTACTATCCTTATATTCGCCGTCGCGTCCGTTTTGATTACGTTTAATACCATTCGCCTCGCGATTTATACCGCCCGCGAAGAAATATCCGTCATGCGCTTGGTGGGCGCGTCGAACATGTACATCAGGGGCCCCTTCATCGTCGAAGGAACGCTCTACGGCATGGTCTCGGGCCTTATCGCGCTCATCGTATTTTTCCCGTTGGCATGGCTTTTCAAAGGCGCCTCGACGAACCTCTTCGGAGCCGACATTTTTGCCTACTATCTGGCGAACTTTCCGCTGTTTCTCCTTATACTTCTCGGCGCGGGCGCGCTCTTGGGAGGCGTTTCCTCGTTCCTTGCCGTAAGGAAATACCTTTCGGTCTAAATTTTGCATCCGCGCTCTTCGCGGTATATACTTAGACTCCGTATGGCGCACGTACGGAAAAACTCTGCAAAGACCGTTACGCGCCGACCCTCCAAAAACCATAAATACATCTTCGTGATCGGCGGCGTGATGAGCGGCGTCGGAAAGGGCATTGCCACCTCCGCCATCGGCACCATTCTTGAAGCGCGCGGCTTCCATTTGAATCTTGTTAAAGTCGACCCGTATTTGAACGTAGACGCGGGGACCATGAATCCGACCGAACACGGCGAAGTGTTCGTTCTCCGTTCCGGTCTTGAGACCGATCAGGACATGGGCAACTACGAGCGCTTCCTTACGCGCGATTTGACGAACGCCGACTACATGACCTCCGGCATGGTGTATCGCGCCGTTATCGACCGCGAGCGCGCCTTGGAGTACGGCGGGAAATGCGTCGAGGCGGTGCCGCACGTCCGCGACGAAATCGTCGAGCGCATCGAAAAAGCGGCGGTTGAAAATAAATCCGAAATTTCCGTCATTGAAATCGGCGGTACGGTAGGGGACTTCCAGAACGCACTCTATATAGACGCCGCGCGGGTTCTTAAGATGCGCCATCCCGAAAACGTGCTTATCGTCATGGTGTCGTACTTGCCGGTGCCCTCGAATCTGGGCGAGATGAAAACGCGTCCCACGCAGCATGCGGTTTCGCAGCTGAATGCATACGGCGTTCAGCCCGATTTCTTAATCGCGCGCGCTAAATCATCTTTGGACGAGAAACGGAAAGAGAAGCTCGCCATCTCGACGAACGTCAGGAAAGACCACATTATTTCAGCCCCCGACGTCGACAATATCTACGAAGTGCCTTTGAATTTCGAGAAAGACCGCCTCGGCGACGCTCTCTTGAAATCGCTTCATCTGAAGCCGAAGCGTTCGTCCGATTTGAAAGACTGGCGCAAGTTCGTCGATAAAATCCACAAGTCGAAAAAAGAATTGAATATCGCTATTGTCGGAAAGTATTTCGACACGGGCGATTTCGTCCTCTCCGACGCGTACCTCTCCGTCATCGAGGCGATAAAGTTTTCAAGCTATACCCAAGGGTTCAAGGCGAAGATTACGTGGCTCAACTCGAAAGCGTTCCAGAGCGGCACGTCACCCCTCTCGTCTTTGAAGCAATACGACGGCATCATCGTGCCAGGCGGTTTCGGCGAGACGGGCATTGAAGGCAAAATTCAGGTTATCCGCTACGCGCGCGAGAATAAGATTCCATACTTCGGCCTTTGTTACGGCATGCAATTGATGCTCGTCGAATACGCACGAAACGTTCTCGGCCTTAAAGACGCCCACACAACGGAAATAAATCCCCACACCAAAAACCCCGTCGTTCTCATCATGCCGGAGCAGATAAAGAACATCACCGAAAACCATTACGGTGCGACGATGCGCCTGGGCGCGTACGTAGCGAAAGTGAAGAAGGGCACCATCGCCCGCGCCGCGTACGGAAAAGATAAAGTGGAAGAGCGCCACCGCCACCGCTACGAAGTGAATCCCGAATACATTTCGGCGTTCGAGAAAGCGGGCGTCGTATTCTCGGGGGTCTCTCCTTCGGGCATCTTGATGGAAATTGCCGAATTGCCGCAATCCGCACACCCCTTTATGCTCGGCACCCAATTCCATCCCGAGCTTCAAGCGAAGCCTCTTTCTCCGCACCCTCTGTTTTCGGCTTTCATAAAAGCCGCAGCGCGCAATAAATAGAGATGCATATGGCAGACGCAAAATTCACTCCCGGCCGTCGCGAACCCGACGAGGCTGATATGCGCGCCCGCGCGCTTGCCGCGCAGATACGGAGAGAGCAGCGTCGGTACGACCCGCAGCTTATTACGGACGAAGGATACTTGCCCGAAGAAATTGAGCCGGTCGTCGCACTGAGAAAAAAACGCGACGAATGGCAAAAACTGGGAACGAAAGCCGAAGAGTTCGTCGTCGCTGAATTGAAGAATATTGAAGCAGAATTCGCGGCAGGGCAGGCCGGCAGCGATTCTCCGCGGCAGTTCGGCCTCTACCGCGCTTCGCGTCCCCTCTACGGCAGCACGCTCGATGACAAGGGCGCGGGCTTTTATCCCGAATTCGAACCCGACGGCGAATTTTCAACCGCACAAATTATCGAACGCATTGAAAAAGGATTGGCGAAATTTAAAGCTCCGCCAGCGATGTCTCATTAGCGCGCTATGCCGCTCCGCCTCGTGTCGCTGAATATCGAGTGGGACCGGCATCTGGATACGGTGTTGCCGTTTTTATCCGCCTTCCGCCCCGACGTCGCATGCCTGCAGGAACTTTTTGACGCCGACATTCCGAAATTTGAAGCCGCGCTCAATGCGCGCTGTTTTTTTACGCCTGCGATTCGGCACGCAACATCGCGCGGCGACGCGACAGAAGGGGTGGGTATATTTTCTTCGCTGCCGATGCGCGATATCTCCGCCAGGCAGTACGCGGGCCCGGCGGAACTTCAGATGTATGAAGATTCGTTCGCCGCATGGAGTTCGGGACGCGAGAAGCGGTCTCTTTCCGCCGCAACCGTTGAGAAGGACGGAGCGGCATACCGTATTTTGACGACGCATTTTACGTGGACTGCGGACGGGATGCCGAACGAGATGCAGCTCAAAGACTTCGCCGCGCTCCGGGAACTCTTGTCTTCCGAACCGTCTTTCGTGTTGTGCGGCGATTTGAACGCCCCGCGCGGGGGAGTCGTATTCAGCGCGCTCGCAGAAAAATATACGGACGGAATTCCTGAAGAATACGGAACCAGCATCGACGTATCGCTTCACCGCCTCGGGAAAGAAAAGGCCGGCGAACTTTCAAATAAAATGGTGGACTGCCTTTTTGCCGCGGGCGGGTACCGCACAGAGGACGCGCGCCTTGTGTTCGGCGTATCCGACCACGCGGCCGTCGCGGCGTCAATCCACAAGGCATAGCCGAACCCGTTGCTATACTTTCCCGTATGGCGGAGCGCATATTGATAACGGGCGGTGCCGGTTTTATCGGCCACCACGTCGTCGAATACCTTTTGGATAAAACCGACTGGGAGATTGTCGTCCTGGACCGTCTCGACATTTCAGGCACGCTGGAGCGCCT
>CAYZDT010000016.1:0-6882 GCA_964477415.1 uncultured Candidatus Saccharibacteria bacterium
TTTTTCTTGAAACGCGCGCGGGCGCGGAGGTGAATCCGTACGCGAATGCGATTCTGGCGATGTTTTTTTCAAGCGATTCGTTTTTTCGGCCTCTTTCAAGCGAGCGCATACGTGAGTTGGTGAGTTGATAATCGGTTACTGTGGCAGCGTTACCTCGCCCGGCATGAAGCCGATGCGGTCGACGGGGAAGAGGCGAATCAATGCGCGGCCGACGATGTCTTCTCTCGGCAGGTTACCCCACACGCGCGAGTCGGAAGACGCGATGCGGTTGTCGCCCATCACGAAATATTCGTCCGCGCTCAAAGCATAGGTGCCGTATTCGTTTTCAAGGCGTGACGAATCGATGAACGATTCGTCGAGATTTACCGGTTCCTGCCCGATACCTTTTCGGATGATGACTTTGCTGCCCTGAAGTTCCACTGTTTCTCCGGGAAGGCCGATGATGCGCTTGATGAAGAAGACCGAGGGGTCTTTGGGGTAGCGCATGACGACTACGTCGCCGCGCTTCGGCTCGTCCAATCGGTACGAGAGCTGATCGACGATGAGGTATTCGCCGTTTTTGAACACGGGATCCATCGAAGAGCCGCGCACGATGAACGGCTGCGCGATAAACAGGCGTATCGGCAGGACGATAAGGAGGGCGATGAGCGCGAATTTTATGATGTCGTCGAAAAATTCGCTCTTATCTTCAGGCATAGTCATACATTGTATGCTCGCGGTATGTTGCGCGCAATAGCATTTTCGTTGCCTAGTCTTTGAAACGCTATATGATGTGCGTATGCACGTTATTATCGGGCTTGGAAATCCCGGCGAGGAGTACGAACGCACGCGCCACAACGCCGGACGCATGGCTGTAGAGCGGATTCATGCAACGCATGACTTTACCGAATGGAAAAAGAACGGGAAACCGCCGTTTCTGTATGCGGCAGGCGCGCTTTCCGGCGCAAAAACGACTTTGGTCTTGCCCGATACGTTTATGAATCGTTCAGGGCAAGCCGCCACGCACTATATAAAGAATAAGAAGGGCGCGGGGAACCTGATCGTTCTCCATGACGACATGGATTTGCCCTTAGGAAGAATGAAAATATCCTTCGCCAGAAATTCCGGCGGACACAACGGCGTCGAATCCATTATCCGCGCGTTAAAGACGAACGAATTCGTGCGGATTAGAATCGGTGTCGCGCGACCGAGCGCGAAAGGCGTTGCCTTGAAGCCGAAAGGAGAAGAACGCGTATTGAAATTCCTTCTCGGAAAATTTTCTTCGGACGAAGAGGCGGAGTTGAAAAAGTTTTTCAAGAAAGTCGTCGAGGCCGTGGAGACGATTGCGGTCGAGGGCCGCGAAGCGGCGATGAACCGCTTTAATTGACGCGTTCGTTGAAGGAGCATAGACTGCGGAAATTATTATTTTGTATTTTCTATGTTCAACGGAACAGCACTTGAGCGCGCCGCGCATCAGAGCAGCAGAGGCAACGACGAAAAAAAGAAAGGGAAGGCGGGCTGGGTTGACCGCAATCCCGGCAAGCGCAAAAACGGAAAGAAGAAATAAAAGAATCCCCGACCAAGGTCGGGGATTTTTAAAATTGCCTATTTGACCAACGAAAGAGTCATGCGGTGGTCTTTGGGTTCGAACAACGTAATCTTGAACTGATACGTCTTGCCCAAAGACAGCGTTTCGCGCAATTTCGCTTCGGACTCGAATTCCGAAACGTGCACCAAGCCCGCAACGCCTTCTTCGATTGAAGCCAGCGCGCCGTACTTGTTGTACTTGATGATAGCGGCTTCGACGGAATCGTCTTTCTTGTACTTGCCGGCCGCAGTAACCCACGGGTCTTCAAGGAGCTGTTTCATCGAGAGGGAAATCTTGCCGTCCTTGATGTCGATGACTTTCACTTTTACCTTGTCGCCGACTTTCGCGAAGAGGCGAGGGTCTTCAACCAAGCCCCAGTCGATTTCTGAAATGTGCACCAAACCTTCGAGGCCGTCTTCGACTTTGACGAAGATTCCGAAGTCGACGATGCCGGTCACGCTGCCGTCAAGAACGTCGCCGACCGCGTAGCGGTCCACCATCGTTTCTTTGCTCTCTTTCGCGGTGCCGCGTTCGGAGAAGATGAGTTTTCCTTCGCGCGGATCGGCGGTGATGATAGACACCTGCATCGTCGTGCCGATGAATTTCTTCAATTCGTCGAGAATGAGCTGCTTGTCGCCCTCTTTAACGCGCGGATAGTGTTCCGGTTTAAGCTGGGACGCCGGCAAGAAACCCTGAATGCCCTGCCATGAAATGATAAGGCCGCCCTTGTTTGCATCTTTAACGGGAAGGTCGAATACCGTACCGCCCGCAATCGCTTTCTCCGCATCGCCCCAGATCATCGCCTGACGCGCTTCTTTCAATGAGAGTTCAATGTAGCCTTCCTTGCTGTACGAGCCGATAACCTTCGATGAAATCGTGTCGCCAAGAGCCACCTTTCGGAGGACATCGCGCGCCGCGAGATATTCGCGTCCGTAAATGATGCCCGTGCCGAACGGGGGAAGGTCGATATAAATTTTTCCGGAACCGATATAGACAACCGGCCCTTCAATCGTGTCTCCTCCTGCGGGAGGATTCGCCGACTCCGTGAGGAGCTTCTCCATCGCCTCGTTGACGATCGGTTCGGCAGCTTGTTTTGCTTTAGCCATTTGTTCAGTAATCAGGGCGGGTGTTTTCGCGTTGCCGCGAAAAGGGTTATTCCGTCCCGAAGTGACAAAAGCCCCTTATGGGCTTTGTGCAGGCACCTTACCACAGCTTACATCCAGATTCAAACGTTCTTTTTTCCAAGCGCGGCGCGCACTAATGCGATTGATTCCGCAAGCTTTGACAGATCTTCCGATCGCCCGCGAGCGGCCGAACGGGTCTTTTTGAGGTCCAGAGAAGGGGAACCGCCGTTCATCCGAAACCACAATACTTCGCCCGTTGGATACGTAACCGAGGCGCGATGTTCGGAGAAAGAAACCGCCGGCTCTTTGAGTCGCGCCGATTCAAAGTTCGGGTCGTCTATCTGGCCTTCAAGTCCCGACATATCCTATCTCTACTATTATATCTGTATATCTGCGAAAATGAGGGATTATTTCTTTGATGCGAGATGGCGTTTCGCTTCCGCTTTGGCTGCCTCTACTCCAGACTCAAGCGGATTCAGCGAGTCGGCCTCGTTAAAACGCATACGGCCCGCGGAATCGCGCATGAACGAGTAGCTTCTTCCTCCTTTTCCTTCGAACGGATATGTGACCCAGATTCTTTTCTTTCCGCCGACCGCAATAACCGCCTGAGAGCGGAATTCCGGTTTCTGACGCTCCATGCCAACGGCTGAAAAATGCGCACGCAGTCTTTTTATTCGTTCCGCAGTCATATTCAGTAGTGGGACGATACGCTTTGACTGTTTTCAAGTCAATGGCGCCCCCGCTGTGTGGTACACTCGTCCTCGTATGGTAATCCAAAGAGCGGGAGGGTACGGTTTCAAAATGTCCGCGGGGCCGGTGACGGTCGCGGTCAATCCTCCGTCCCAGAGAAGCAAAAAACACAAAGTCTCCAAGTTCGGCGCGGATATCGTCTTGATTTCCGTTCCCGACAACGATTGGAACGGTTCCGACACCGCGACGCACGGCGATAAGGAGCCCTTCGTCATTTCCGGTCCCGGCTCCTACGAGGTCGGAGACGTCCGCATAACGGGTCACGCGACGAGATGCGATTACGGCGACGTTCTCTCGGACGTCGGCAATACCGCCTACATCGTCGAAATGGACGGCATGAAAATCTTAATTCTCGGCGCGCTCTCTTCTTCGAAACTTCCGCAGGACATGCGCTCGGAATTGGACGATATCGGCATCGTTATGGTGCCCGTCGGCGGGGAGGCTTTGGACCCGAAGGCTGCTCATGAGGTCGTAACGGGAATTGAACCGAAAGCGATATTGCCGTACGCAGTCGGAAGCGATAAAGACATTGCGGCGTTTCTTAAGGCGGCGGGCGAGACCGGCGTAAAGCCGACCGACAAATTTACCGTGCGTCCGAAGGAACTTGCCGCTATGGACGGCGACGTCATCGTTCTCGAATAGCCCTCTTCTTTTACCGATACTATATATAGTGTCGGCTTCGCAGTTGAAGAACGGCCGATAAGGCGCAATAATTCGGTATATACGGCCTATGGGTCTCGTGGAATCAATCGAGGAAATACGAAAAAAGCCTTTGTCCCACAGGCGCCGCTTTGCCGCGGTCGCATCTATTGCGGTAATGACCGTCATTACCTTGGTCTGGTTTATATTCTTCTTTGCCGGCGTTGCGCGCGATTTCGCGCCGGGTTCTGCATCGCCTCAAGAATCGGTCGCCGCACCTATAAGCGCGGTCGGAGAAAAACCAGCCCGCCCGTTTTAGCGCTGCTGACCGAGCCTTCGTTTTTTGATATACTAGAGCGACTTCATGGCTCGAAAAAAGGCTGAAAAAGGGGATACCACCGAGGAACAAAAGGACGCGCCGGCGTCCTCGATTGTTTCCCGCTCGATTACCGCCGAGATGCGCGAGTCCTATTTGGACTACGCGATGTCGGTCATCACGTCGCGCGCGCTTCCGGACGTCAGAGACGGACTGAAGCCCGTGCATCGCCGCATCCTCTACACCATGCACCGCATGGGTCTCACGTCGGCGTCGAAACCGAGAAAGTCCGCGGCGGTGGTGGGCGATGTCCTCGGTAAGTACCACCCGCACGGCGATTCCGCCGTGTACGACGCGTTGGTCAAAATGGCGCAGGATTTTTCAATGCGCTACCCCTTAATCATCGGTCAGGGTAACTTCGGTTCAATCGACGGCGATTCCGCCGCGGCGATGCGCTATACGGAAGCGAAGATGGCGAAAGTTTCCGGCGAGATGCTTTCCGATTTGGATAAAGATACAGTCGAGTGGCGCCCGAACTACGACGGAACCCAGAAAGAGCCGGACGTACTTCCTGCAGGCGCCCCCAACATTCTCCTCAACGGTACGTTGGGTATTGCGGTCGGTATGGCAACGAACATCCCCCCGCACAATTTAAGCGAGGTGGTGGACGCGACCGTGCACCTGATTGATAATCCCGACGCGTCGACCGAAGATTTGCTCGAATTCGTACAGGGCCCCGACTTTCCCGTGGGCGGCGTCGCCTATAACGCGAAGGATATCGCGCACGCGTACGCAACCGGCCGCGGCCCCGTGGTGGTGAGAGGCGTTGCGGAAATAACCGAAGACAAAAAGGGCAATAACATCATCGTCATCACGTCGATTCCGTATCGCGTAAACAAATCCGATCTCATCGTCGCGATTGCGGATTTGGTGCGCGATAAAAAACTGGAGGGCGTGCGCGACATTCGCGACGAATCCACCAAGGACATCCGCGTCGTCATCGAGCTCAAAAACAACGCGCAGCCGCAGGCGGTCTTGAACTATCTCTACAAGCATACGCAGCTCGAAGAGGCTTTCCACTACAACATGGTGGTGCTGGTCGAAGGCGTTCCCGAGACGCTGTCTTTGGAAGGCATTCTTTCGAATTTCATCGGCCATAGAAAGGAAGTGGTGAAGCGCAGAACCGAGTTTGATCTTGCGGCCGCAAAAGACCGCGAACACATCCTCCTCGGCCTCAAGAAGGCGCTCGACCACATCGACGAAATCATCAAGGCCATCAAAGCGGCGAAGGACATTCCGTCGGCGCACGCGGACTTGATGAAGAAGTTCAAGTTTTCCGACCGGCAGGCGACCGCGATTCTTGAAATGCGCCTGTCGAAACTCGCGGGACTTGAACGCAAGAAAATCGAGGACGAATTGAAAGAGGTGCAGGCGCTCATCAAAGAGCTTGAGGAGATTCTTTCCTCGACGAAAAAGATAATGAGCGTCGTCAAAAAAGAGCTGCTTGCGGTTAAAGAAAAATACGGCGACGAACGCCGCACCCGCATCGTGAAGGGCGGCATCAAAAATATGAGCGAGGAGGATTTGGTGCCGGACGAGCCCGCGATGCTGACCTTGACCTCATCCGGCTACGTGAAGAGGACGAATCCGACCGAATACAAAAAACAGAACCGCGGAGGAGTGGGCGTCGTCGACCTGAACACGAAAGAGGAAGATTTCGTGACGCGCTTTTTGGAAGGCTCGACCCACGACCATGTGCTCTTCTTTACCGACAAAGGCAAGGTCTATCAGACCCGCATGTTTGACGTTCCCGAAGGCAAGCGCGCAACCAAAGGCAAATCTATTATGAACGTTCTGCCGCTTTCAACCGAAGAGCGGGTCACGTCTATCGTTGCCATGCCAAAAGAAAGAAACACGAAGGCGGAAGCAAACGCGTTCATGCTCATCACGGAAAAAGGCGTCGCTAAAAAAGTAAAAGCCGAGCAATTTACGGACGTCAGAAAAAGCGGCATTATCGCGATGAATCTGCAGAAAGGCGACAGCCTGATATCGGTCTTGCCCGTAATGAAAAACGATACGGTCATGCTCGCAACTTCTCTCGGCCAGGCGATTCGTTTTAAAGAGAACGACATCCGCGAAATGGGCAGAACCGCAGGCGGGGTGCGCGCAATGAAGATTTCAGGAAAGGATTCAATAGTCGGCGCGGACGTCGTGCGCGACGAGAAAGAGAGCGAGTTTCTGGTAGTCACCGATTCGGGCTACGGAAAGCGCACTGCGATTAAAGAGTACAAAATCCAGAAGCGCGGCGGCTCGGGCATCAAGACTGCGAACGTAACCGCAAAAACCGGTCCCGTTATCGCCGGACGCATCATCACGCCTTCGATGAGCGAAATAATCGTCGCCTCGAAAAAGGGCCAGGTCATCCGCACGGAATTGAAACAGGTACCGAGTCTGTCCCGCGTGACGCAGGGCGTCCGCGTGATGAA
>CAYZDT010000016.1:6982-9879 GCA_964477415.1 uncultured Candidatus Saccharibacteria bacterium
CGAACTGACGACGGGCGATGCGCTTCGCGTAGAAAGAACGGAAGAAGATATTATTGCGCGAGGACAGTACCACGACTAATGCTCCACAGCCCGCATTCGCGGGCTTTTTCATTCAAGTACAATACAAGAGTGTTCTTGAACCCCAAGAAACTTCTCGACAAAATGCGCGTGCCGTTCGGCGCAAAAGCCGCGGACTTTGGCGCAGGAGCCGGACATTATGCCTTGGCGCTTTTGGAACGAATGGAAAACGGCGGCAGCGTCTACGCAATTGATGCGCACGCTCCGTCTCTCGATTCTTTGCGGAGAGAGGCGCGCGCGCGGAACGCCAGTTTGTATACTTTGCATTCGGATTTGAATAAGCACATTCCGCTTAAAGACAGCCTTCTCAAAATCGGCATTGCCGCAAACGTGCTCCACCATATCGAGGACCGGCCGCGGTTCGCGTCCGAAGTCGCGCGCGTCGTTGAATCCGGAGGGGAAGTTCTGGTTGTCGACTGGGTGTCTTCTTTTAGAAATATGGGCCCTGCGCCCGAGAAGGCGGTAGCGCCTGCGGAGGCGGCGCGGCTTTTCGAGTCGGCAGGATTTACCATCGGCGATATGATGCCTGCGGGGACGCATCATTTCGCTTTTATCGCAACCCGCGCCTGATATGAAACCATTCCCCACCATCGTTCTCGGCGTATTTATCGGATTGGCTCTAATTTCAGTTCTTATATTCTCGACATTCTCCGGCGGGCAGAAAAACCGCGTCGGCGCAGTCACCATTTGGGGACCGATTCCCGATTCGGAGATGATTGATATCAAAGATACGCTCCAGAAAGATAACGACGCATTCGATAACGTCAGCTATCAATATGTTCCAAGAGAAGATTTGGTTCCGCGCTTAGTTACTGCAATCGCGGGCGGAAAGGGGCCTGACTTGGTGTTGTTGCCCGCGTCCTACCTGATTTCGCAATCTGACAAACTGCAGACTATTCCGTACGACTCTCTTTCGCGAAGAAAATTTCAAGATTCGTACATAGAGGCTGCTGAGATTCTTCTTGAGTCGAATGGCATGAAAGGCTTGCCATTTTCCGTGGACCCTTTGGTTATGTACTGGAACCGGTCGCTTTTTTCGGTCGCGGGAATCGCGCAGACGCCCCAGTATTGGGATGAACTCGCTGAAGACGCGGCGATTCTATCGAAAGCCGACGAACGCGGAACCCTCTTGCAGAGCGCGGTCGCCCTCGGCTCGTGGCAGAACGTTGATTACGCGAAAGGTGTATTTGCTTCGATACTGCGCCAATTAGGCAATACCGCGCTCGAAAAACGGAGCGACGGGTACCATGTCGTCTTTTTAAACGGCGCAACTCAAGGGTCTTCTCCCGCGGCGACCGCACTCAGATACTTCACTGATTTTTCCGATCCGGTTAAACCGGTATATTCGTGGAACCGATCGCAGCCGGAGTCGCGCTCCGCGTTCGTCTCCGGCAAACTGGCGATTTATTTCGGCCGCGCATCGGAGCTTGCGGCAATTCGCGCGTCGAATCCGAACCTGAACTTTGACGTTGCGCGCATTCCGGCAATTCGCGGCGGGGGAAGCCAAGTAGAATCCGATCTTTTGTTCCTTGCTATTCCGCGCGGCGCGAAAAACGTATCGGGGGCAACCACTATTGCAGGCGCGCTCACTGCGGCTAACGCGCAGGAGGTCGTTACAGGATTCCTCCACCTGCCATCGGTGAGAAGGGACGCGCTTTCAGGTCCCTCAAGCGACCAATATCTCGGAATATTCAGAAGTTCGGCGCTTTCCGCGTTCGTATTTCCCGATCCCGAACCTTCGTCCTCCAATTCTGTCTTTGAGCGCATGGTGGAAGGCGTCACCTCGGGCAATCTAACGGTCTCCGAGGCGATTTCTTCCGCACATCAGGAGCTTTCGGCGCTCCTCGGGGCGAGGTAAACTGTAAACATGAAATTATTTCGCACGGCGTCCGCATTTCTTCTCGCTCTGGCCGTTTTCGCCCCGCTTTATGCGTTCGCGGCCGACGCGACTTTGGAAAACCCCCTTGCGTTCGACACTCTGACCGAGTTTTTAAGAAGAATACTGCAGCTCGTGGCGCTTATCGGCTTTCCCCTGATAGTCCTCTTTATTGTCTACATTGGCTTTAAATTTATCGCCGCGGAAGGCAAGCCTGAAAAGATTGCGGAGGCTCAAAAGCTCCTTTTCTGGGCGCTTGTCGGAGCCCTTATCGTCCTTGGCGCGGAGGCGCTCTCTCTCGCCATTCAGGGCACCGTGGAGCAGCTGCAAGGCCGTTAAAGGGTTTTTTCGGTCGCGGGTAACGAGTTAAAAACGGCGCACTGGCGCCGTTTTTCCTAGAATCCGCTATCCACATTAGCCGTTTAAGACGTGTGCCCGTGGGCGCGCGATGTTACAATGCCACATAGGCATTTACAATAATTTAATTGCGCATATTCACGCATATATGAAACAGTTTGCAAGAGTAGCGACAGGAACGGCATTGTTTGCGGCACCCTTTATGGCCCTTGCCGCCGGCACCGAACTTGGCGACATCTTTGAGAAATTGGGCGATTTGGTGCAGACCCTGACGCCGGTTATCGTCGCTATCGCGCTTTTGGCGTTCTTCTGGGGTTTGGCGATGTACGTCCTTTCCTTCAGCGGCGACGACAAAGAGAAGAAGAAAGGCCGCGACATGATGATTTACGGCGTTATCGTTCTCTTCGTTATGGTCTCCGTCTGGGGATTGGTGCAGGTTCTTCAGAATACGTTCGACATCGATACCGAAACGAATCAGGAGGTTCCTTCGGTCGACTTGGGCTAGCCCTCGCAAAAGGCCGCGCTCGCGCGGCCTTTTTTCTAACCCATGCCTGCAAATCTTGCGGAACTCATCAATAAACTGACC
>CAYZDT010000017.1:0-9780 GCA_964477415.1 uncultured Candidatus Saccharibacteria bacterium
GGTCACGCCTGAATACGTCGTGTATTCCCGCGGATGCGACAACACCTACGGTCACCCCGCGTTTGAAGTTGCCGCACTTATGAAGCGGCTAGATATTCGAACTCTTGATACGTGCGAAAAAGGGACGATTACGTTTCAGTCGGACGGGAGGGAACTAACGCTTCTCAGATAGACGCTGCGCGATATTCGCCCCCAAGGGGGTCGTACGTAAGCCGCACTCATGGCAGGGCGATGTGCGCGATGCGATAAACGCGCCGCAACCTTCACAAGAAACGAATCCGTCACGCCTCGCTTCTCCAACAATAAAAGAACGCGCAGGGCACCCGCGCGCTTGGCGTAATTTGAGTTTCAGAGATTCAAGATCCCGCTCAGCCATCAGGCTTATATAACGCCCGCCTTTTTCAAGGTAGCGTATGCACCGCGCTTGCCAATGGTCTTCAACGCTTTCGCGGAGACGGTCAAGGTAACGGTTTTGTTGAGTTCAGGGACGAAGATTTTCTTCTTGTGGAGGTTAGCTTTGCGGCGAACAAGCCCGGTCGGGTTGAACTGGGTAGCACGGGTGCGGTTCGAATAGCCGCCCCCCACGAGAGACGATTTTCCGGTGATGTCGCAGCTCTTTGCCATAGTTTCGAAATACTACTATAGAGGGCGTTTTTTATCAAATGCTGGACGGGAGCCTTGAGAAGCGTACTATTGCCGTACGTTATGGGACATAAGGAGGGAGCGGCAATAAGAGAAGGGCACACTTCAATGGTCTGCCGAAACGCCGGCCAGTGCCATTTCCTGCGTCTTGTGCGGGCGGAAACTCTTGCTGATGCAGACGAATACCGATGCACGAAGACCGCGACGAATGACCCAAATGATATCGGTTTTTGCGACGGCCCTCCGTCATTTGCAGGATTCCGCAAAGACGACTAGCTAATCCTTCTGCAAATACGCAGAGATGGTGCGCCGCTTCCATGCTGAACCGTCCGCATGCCGATGCTTGAAGGATTTTTCTATTTTATGAATCGTGAAATACGGCTCGAAGAATTCCCGAAGCCCCTCTTCGGTCCATACATATTCGGGGACATTGATTTCGGGATGAATATACATGCCTTCTTCGGGACCGGGGGACTCGCGAAGCATGCGACGGGCATTCAGGTCGTCGTCTAAGAGGAATGATTTGAAAAAGAGCCAGCCGGAAGGCTTTAGGACGCGCAGTATTTCCGCACGCAACGCTTCACGTTCAGCCCGAACCAGAAAGTGCGAGCTCATCATGTCCAAGGCGATGACGACCGACGAGTCGGGAAGAGGAATAGGCTCTGCGATTGAACGCACTTCGAATGAAAGCTGCAGGCCTTCTGAGGCGCGCGTGGCTTGGGCTACCGCGGTTTCCGAAGTGTCGTAGCCGAAGCCGTGTACACCGAACTCGCGCGCGAGATAAATAAGGTTTCTGCCGTTCCCGCAGCCGAGGTCGACGCACTTCGTGGTGACGTTCAGGAATTTCCCGCCGTGTTCGCGGGTCAGGTAGCGGGTAAACTTCTCCAAATCTTCAGATGCCTCGTCGGATAATGCGAGGTGCGTCGGTCGTTTGTACTGTTTATTCCAGAAATCGTTGCCGCGCGCCATTTTGATATACTCAAACTACCATATGGAGCTTGCATTCATCGTCGGCATCGTTCTCGTCATTTTTTCCATCATTCTGCATGAAGTCGCTCACGGATACATGGCGGACTTACTCGGAGATCCGACTGCCCGCTATTCGGGGCGCCTTACCCTAAACCCGTTGCCGCACATCGACCCCGTCGGTTCGGTGCTTCTTCCCGGCATTCTGGCTTTGACCGGCTCCTCCTTTCTTATCGGTTGGGCGAAACCCGTTCCGTACAATCCCTATAACCTCAAAAATCAGCGGTGGGGAGAGGCACTGGTCGGTTTTGCCGGCCCCGCGACGAACATCCTGATTGCCGTCTTCCTCGGGCTCATGCTCCGCTTCTTCGGGGACGCGATGAATCCTGCCGCGATACAGCCTGTCGCGATGGCGGTTCTAGCGAACCTCTCACTCGCCATCCTTAACCTCATCCCGATTCCGCCTTTGGACGGCTCAAAAATACTGAAATCGCTCCTCCCTGCGCCCTTGGCATATTCATACGGCGGCTTGGAACGGCTGACCTATGCCTTGGGCCCGTTCGGCCTTATCGGCGTCCTCATGCTCTTCGTCTACGTCCTCTCCGGCCCCGTCTCGGCCTTTGTATTCAGCCTCTTTTATCTGATCGTAGGGGGAGGCTAACGCGATTTGACCCCAATATCGGTAGGCGTACAATAATTTGAGGTATGACCTTCCACTCTGAGCGAGCTCCGGGGAGAGACGGCCACTCCACTTCTATTGAGCCTGACTACGACCCGAATATCGGTCACGGCATGTGTTTCAGCCCGAGCCGATCTCGTGGGGTCTGGAATTTTCACGGGTTTCGCATCCCGCCGGCTGGGGTTGATCCCGAATTCGACGGAATTGAGTATGACGACGACACCATTCCGCCGGAGCTGCACTGATTTCTTGCTTTTTTAGGCCTCATTCTGTATAGTTTCTTGACTGCCTGTGGGCAGTTTTTCATTCAATGGCAACCATCAATCAGTTGAGAAGGAAAGGACGGAAAAACACACCACGGAAAAGTAAAACCGTGGCTCTAACTCGTGGTTTTAACGTATTGAAGAACAAACCCACGTTCTACCCGTCGCCTTTCAAACGCGGCGTTGCAACCAAAGTCACCACCAAAACTCCGAGAAAACCGAACTCGGCTATTCGTAAAATTGCCCGCGTGCGCCTCTCTAACGGCATGGAGGTTACTGCCTACATTCCGGGCGAGGGACACAACCTCCAGGAGCACTCCGTCGTCATGCTGAAGGGCGGACGAACGAAGGACTTGTCTATTCGCTATAAAATCGTGCGCGGTCGTTTGGATACGTCGGGCTTGGAGAAGCGCCGCCGCGGACGCTCTAAATACGGCGCGAAACGTCCGAAGTAATAACCTATGCGTAGAAAGATAAAGAACAAGCATACCGTCCAAGCCGACGCGAAATATGATTCGGAGCTTTTGGCGCGCTTCATAAACGTCGTGATGTGGGACGGCAAGAAGTCGGTTGCCCGCAAAGTCGTCTATGACGCGCTTGATGAAATAAAGAAGCGCTTGCCCGATATGGAGCCGATGGCTCTCTTTGAGACTGCGATTACGAACGTCTCCCCGACGATTGAAGTCCGTTCGAGACGCGTCGGTGGCGCAAACTACCAGGTTCCGAAGGAAGTCCGCCCCGAACGCCGCCGCTCGTTGGCGTTCCGCTGGATTATTGCCGCTGCACGAAACGGCAAAGGCAAGCCGATGGCTGAGAAATTGGCTGACGAATTGATTGCCGCATCCAAAAACGAAGGTTCTGCTATTAAAAAGCGCGACGACGTCCACAGAATGGCCGAGGCGAACCGCGCATTTGCCCACTTGGCTTGGTAAGTTAGGGAGTATGGCCGAAAGAACTCCCTCCGGTGCGGTTGAGGAAATTAGGATGTCCGGAAGGGCATACGGTATGCGCCAGGCGCAGACGGCAGAGGTCATTCACGGACTGATGTTGCGCGATATTGATGCGCGCAGCGAAGGCGGTCCGACGAAAGGCGAATCTCAGGTCTTAGATTTTTTTAGCAATCTCATTAACGCCCACGGCGGTTCCCGATAATAAAATTTATGGCGCGCGACTACCCACTGGATAAAGTTCGTAACTTCGGCATCATTGCCCACATCGACGCGGGCAAGACCACGACCTCAGAGCGCGTCCTCTACTACACGGGTTCTCAGCACAAGATCGGCGAAGTGCACGAGGGCGAGACGACGACCGACTGGATGGAGCAGGAGCGCGAGCGCGGCATCACCATTACCGCGGCGGCCGTCACCTGTTTCTGGACGCCGACCACGATTGAAGACAAGAAGGACCCCGCAAAGAAAATCCGTTTCAATATTATCGACACGCCGGGGCACATCGACTTCACCGTCGAGGTGAAGCGCTCATTGCGCGTCTTGGACGGCGCAGTCGTCGTCTTCGACGGCGTCGCAGGCGTCGAGCCCCAGTCAGAAACGAACTGGCGCTACGCCGACGAAGGCAAAGTGCCGAGAATCTGCTTCATCAACAAACTCGACAGAACGGGCGCATCATTTGAACGTTCCTATAAATCAATTCTCGACCGCCTCACGAAGGACGCCGTTCGCATGCAGATTCCGATGGGCGAGGAAGGCGAACATGAGGGCGTTATCGACCTTTTGACCCGCGAAGCCGTCTTTTTCGACGGCGACATGGGCGATAAAATCCGCCGCGAAGCGATTCCTGAAAAATACAAAGCCGATGTCGAAAAATACCGCGGCGAATTGATTGAGAAAATCGTCGGCGAAGACGATGCCGCAATGAACGCGTATCTCGAAGGCAATGAGCCCGACATGGCAACGTTGAAGAAGATTCTCCGCAAGGCGGTTATTGAAAACAAAATCGTCCCGGTCTTCACCGGCTCCGCTTTGAAGAACAAGGGCGTGCAGCTCGTCTTGGACGCCGTCGTCGAATACCTCCCGTCTCCTTTGGACATTCCTCCGGTTTACGGCACGAACCCGAACACAGGCGAGGCGGTTGTCCGCCACGCATCCGACGAGGAGCCGTTCTGCGCTCTTGCGTTCAAACTCCAGACCGACCCGTTCGTGGGCGCTTTGACCTTCTTCCGCGTCTACTCCGGTTCAATCGCTGCAGGTTCGTACATATACAACTCAACGACGGGCTCGAAGGAGCGCCTCGGCCGCATCGTGCGCCTTCAGGCGGACAAGCGCGAAGAAGTGAAGGAAGTGTTTGCGGGTGAAATTGCCGCCGCCGTCGGTTTGAAGGAAGCGAAAACCTCGCACACGTTCTGCGACGAAGAGAATCCGATTGTTCTTGAGGAGATTAAATTCCCCGAGCCGGTCGTCTCGCAGCGCATTGAGCCTGCAACGAAAGTCGACCAGGAGAAAATGGGTATTGCACTGAAGAAACTTTCCGACGAAGATCCGACCTTCCGCGTCTCTTCAGACGCAGAAACGGGCGAGACTCTCATTTCAGGCATGGGCGAATTGCACCTCGAAATCATCATTGACCGCATGAAGCGCGAGTTCAACGTGAACGCCACGACCGGCAAGCCGCAGGTGGCGTACCGCGAAACGATTCAGAGAGAAGCTGAAGCGGAAAACAAATACATCAAGCAGACCGGCGGTAAAGGTCAGTACGGTCACGTGGTTATTACTATCAAACCGCTTGAACCGCTCGAAGAAGGCGTGAAGATAAAGAACAACGTCAAGCGCGAAGACCACTTCGAATTCATCAACAACATCAAGGGAGGCGTCATTCCGCAGGAATTTATTCCCGCAGTTGAAAAGGGCGTCAGAGAAGCGATGGAGCGCGGCATCGTCGCCGGCTACAAGATGGAGGATATTTCTGTCGCATTGAACGACGGCTCGTACCACGACGTCGACTCATCGGAAATTGCCTTCAAGATTGCAGCGTCGCAGGCATTCAAAGACGCGGCAGAGCGCGCAAAGCCCGTTATTCTTGAGCCGATTATGCGCGTCGAAATCGTGATGCCTGAGAAATTCATGGGCGACATCACCGGCCACATCACCTCGAAGCGCGGTCAGATTGAATCGATGGAAGACCGCGGTCTCGCAAAAGTCGTCAACGCGAAAGTTCCGCTTTCTGAAATGTTCGGCTACACGACCGCACTTCGCTCGATGACCGAAGGCCGCGGCTCAATGACCATGGAATTCGACCACTACGAAGTCGTTCCGCAGAACGTCGCGGAAACTATCAAGGCCGCCCGCAAATAGCCGCACTCGCATGAAAATATTAGCCGGATTTCTGGCAGGCGCCATCCTCGGAGCAGGGGCACTCTACTTTTGGTCGATGTACGAATCGAATGCACCATCCGCGCTTTCCAATCAAGTCTCAAATATTACAAACGATAAAAGTCTGCCCGAGAACCAAGATAATCTTGAGCCCGGGGTATTTCACCCCTCAACCTGTTCTCTGAAGACCGACGGAGCGGTGTACAGCAATGTTGAGAGAATAAACATCGCTTCAAGCGCAGCCTGGGGGACGCCGTTTTACTACGTAATAGGCATTTTGCGTGGAGAAACTATCGTTCTTCCGCTTCTACCTGAGGAAATAAACGACGACGGCACTTCTGTAAACTTGGAGCGAGCGGTCAACATTTTAGGTGAAGATCTTACTCTCGCGCTCGAGTCAGTCGGTGATTTTGACGCAGCGCTCTGCACCGCAAAGGTCAACATAAGCCTCCCAAAGGGAGACTAACCGTAAATAGGCGAGCATGACAGAAGGCGAGCGTACTTCTTCCGAATCAGCATTCTCCGACGAAGTAACGGAGGCTGACTTTGCTGTCGAGGACTCGGCGTACGCGAGTGCCGACTTTTTTGCGGACGAGAAGCCGACGAAAAAACGGACGAGGAGCAGTTACAAATCGAAAGCGAGACTCGAGTTGGATCGCTGGCTCGATCTTTGATATGTCGCTAGAAGCTCGTCCTTCACATCCTACAGACTCTCGCGGCGGAAGGGAGCCGGTCACGATTCCGAACGATACGGTTTCTTGCGGGTTCTGCGGTGCGTTTATGGTGCGTGGAGGAAGTTTCAGAGCGCACAGTCGTCCGGACGGAACCAATTGCACGCCGGGAATACCTCTGAACGTCAGATACTAAAAAACGGGCCGAAGGCCCGTTTTTCTTTACTCTTTTTCTTTGCGTGCTCTGAATCTCAAAAATCGCGCCGCCATTTCTTTTGGGTCCTGAGCGCCGCGCCGCGTTGGAATTGCATCATCCTCAACTTCCAGCGCAGTACGGTCTTCAAAGAATTCAGTTTCTATGTCGAACCCTCTGTCGCTTCCGGTAAAGCGTCCGACGCCGTCTTCTACTGTTCTACGACGCCTTCTCTTCCCTTCGCCGACAGGCTTAACCGGCGCCTTCAGGCGGAGCGGGCCGTTGCCGGGAGTACTGCGGGTGGTTCGCATTGAGTCCGCAAGATATTCATCGTAATTAAAGTCAACTGGCGTCGGTTCAGATTCTGAGAGGCTTCCCGGGCTTTTCTCGGACCGAGTCTGTACTTGTCCGGGTTCAGGCTGAAAGGGCGCTTTGCCCGTCTTCAGGAATTCAATCAGCCATGTTCTGCCGTCAATCTCTCCTTTGTTCGCGTGAACAAAACCCGAGAGGGCATTCGAGCTTAAAGAAAGGTTGAATTCTTTGTTGAGTGCGTCGGTGAGTTTGGCAAAACTGGCGCCTTTGGCAAGAAGCGCATTTGCGCGGGCGTTGTATCTCGGGTCGAACATCCACGACGGGATGTTTCTCTTTATCTTCGGTCTCTCGCGGTCTGCGTTCATGTGCGGGGCAGTATACGCTTCGGAAGCTCGAGTGCAAGAAATCCCCAAGGCGTTTTTCTAAGTCCGTGCAAAAATAAAGTATGTGTCAGAACGCCGATCACAATCTCCACAACCGCCCTCCGATCTCGAAAAACGAGAACATTTCGTGAACAGGTGTACCTGCAAAGCTCACTTTGACGGCCCGGCGCTTCTTTTCTCGGGACCTTTGTGCGCCCATTGTCATCTTGCCGCACTCAGAGCTCGGCGCGAGGACTTAGCCTAATGCTCTCGACTTCGCCTCCGGGGGCGAGCATAATCGGCCCTATGAGAGACGAGAGGCTCTTTCCGGCGGTGTTTGGACATAGAGAGTACGAGCCCGGCGAGGTAATACGCTCGCGCTGCCCTGTGTGCCAGGAAGATATGCCTGCATTACCGACCTATAAAGGATCTCGGGTTGCCGTACTCTCCCGCCACGGCGACCCTGCCGGCGTACCGTGTGCAGGCTCCAGCTATACGGTAGGGACCGAGGACTCCTCTCAACCCCCCGAAACCCCGAAAGTCCGTCGCGGACCGAGCCAAAAACTGGCGGCCTTGCAGGCGGAACGTAACCGAAAGCGGGCGGAAGTCATCCTAAAGCGGTATTCTCGGCGGAAAACTTGACTGGAATCCCAATATCCGTACTATACCGAGTAACGCTTCACGCGTTTTTTTCGTCTGTAGCCCTCGGTTGTGCGAGGAATACGGCCGGAAGGAAGAGCCCCGGCTCTTTGAAACGAATACTAGTAATTAAAAAATTAATATAATCGTATGGCAGAATTTTCCAGAACCAAGCCCCACGTCAACGTCGGTACTATCGGCCACGTCGACCACGGCAAGACTACCCTCACCGCTGCCATCCTCAACGTCCTTTCAAAGGCGGGGAATGGCTATACGGCGACCGTGAAGGGTGTCGATCAGATCGACAACGCGCCTGAAGAGAAGGCGCGCGGTATTACCATTTCGCTTTCGCACTCGGAATACGAGTCGCCGAAGCGCCACTACGCTCACATCGACGCTCCGGGTCACGCCGACTACATCAAGAACATGATCACCGGCGCGGCACAGATGGACGGCGCAATCCTCGTGGTTGCGGCGACCGACGGTGTGATGCCTCAGACGCGTGAACACATCCTCCTTGCAAAACAGGTCGGCGTTCCGAAAATCGTCGTCTTCCTGAACAAAGTCGACATGGTCGACGATAAGGACCTTGTAGATTTGGTTGAAGAAGAAGTCCGCGAGCTTTTGACCAAGCAGGGCTTTGACGGCGCAGCAGCTCCGGTCATCCGCGGCTCCGGTCTTAAGGCGCTTGAAAACTCCGCAGCCGGCAACGAATGGTCTGACAAGATCATGGAGTTGATGAAGGCTTTGGACGAGTACATTCCTGACCCGGTTCGCGATACCGCGAAGCCGTTCCTTATGCCGATTGAAGACATCTTCTCGATTGAAGGCCGCGGCACCGTGGTGACCGGCCGTATCGAGCGCGGTGAAATCAAGGTTGGTGAAGAAGTCGAAATCGTCGGTATCAAGCCTACGACCAAGACCACCATCACCGGTATTGAAATGTTCAACAAACAGCTTCAGTCCGGTATGGCAGGCGACAACGCGGGCATCTTGCTCCGCGGTACGAAGAAGGAAGACGTGCACCGCGGTCAGGTTATCTGCAAGACCGGTTCCGTCACTCCTCACACTGAGTTTGAAGCGGAAGTCTACGTCCTTTCGAAGGAAGAAGGCGGCCGCCACACTCCGTTCTTCTCGGGCTACAAGCCTCAGTTCTATGTCCGCACTACGGACGTGACTGGCGATGTAACCCTCGCTGACGGCGTTGAAATGGTTATGCCGGGCGACACCACCAAGTTCAAAGTGAAGTTGGTCGCTCCGGTCGCTCTTGAAGAGCAGCAGCGCTTCGCTATCCGCGAAGGCGGCAAGACCGTCGGCGCAGGCGTCGTTACGAAAGTTATTGCTTAGTTCTTAGAGCAGGCGGAAAGAAAAAAACAGAATATGGCTGAAACAAAGACAAAGAAAACGCCTGCTCGTAAGAGTTCGGCAAAGGCGAAAGCGGCTGAGGCCGGCGCATCCAAACTGCGCCTCCGCGTCCGCGGCTACGACCACAAAGTTCTCGACCAATCGGTGAAGCAGATTGTCGACACCGCGCTCCGCTTCGATGCGGATGTCGTCGGCCCGATACCGCTTCCGACCGACATCAGAAAGTTCACCGTGAACGCATCGACCTTCGTCTACAAAGACGCGCGCGAACAGTTCGAGATGCGGACGCACAAGCGTATCATCGACATCATGAACCCGACGCCGAAAATCATTGATGCTCTGACGAACCTCTCCTTGCCCTC
>CAYZDT010000018.1:0-9766 GCA_964477415.1 uncultured Candidatus Saccharibacteria bacterium
AAGAAGATCCGCCCACCGTCGCGGTAACGCCGTAAGTGGTAAGGTACTCGCTCCCCGTAAACTTTATAGCGAGCGTATCTCCGGAGTTCATAGTCCCCGTTGCGCTCCACGTTCCTCCATTTACGCGCATCAGCATATTTGACTCACCCATACCGCTATCGGTAAGCGTGACCGAGCTCCCATTCGGTATTCCGCGTATCGTAACGGTGTTTGAGGTTTTTGTACCGGGCAACACGTCGTATAAATCGTCAAAGACAAACAGCGGGCCGACACGAACGTATCCGGACATAGTTGCGCTCGGACCGTAATACGCCGTTACCGTATTCGCGGAGTCATTTGTGGAGCCGCTGTAAAACAGATATCCCTTCTTTGCAGACGCGGTTCCGGAAACTGCTATGGCGCCGTTCACGGTTACCGACGTGCCGGGATTCCACACCCACACCGCTCCGGAGCCCAAGGTCAGCGTCACACCCTGAGGTATCGTCAGATTCCCGCCGTCGAGTCCGGATACTGCGGAAACCGAACAGTTTCCCGAAAGCGACGAGTCCGCTCCCTGCATAACCCCCGCGCACGGGTCCGACCATGCCAAGGTTGTCGTGTTTTCCTTTCCGGCCTCGTTCCGGGCGGTGAATGTCGTTTTGTACGTTGCTACGTGCGTGTCAAAAACAACCCACGACGCTTGGTACGTGTTGCCGCTCGGGTCGGCAGCAGATTTTGAAAGCGGTATGGTAACCGTCTGATTATCAAGGACCATAGTCGCCGTAACCGTCGTCACGGGAACGGAAGACGTAAGCACCACAGTGAGTGTCTGCGTGTCTCCGACATAGACGTGGAGCGGAGTAATGCGGACGCTCGTAAATTTCGGGTCAGCGTTGTTGGAAGAAGTTATCGCGAGGTCCGCATTTTCACCGGCGGGAGACAGTGCATAGCGTGGCGTCTGCGCATCAAGAGAAAGCGGCGCGGGCGCGTCTACTACGATTTTTCTGACTTTCGTATCAGAGACACCGTTTTTGTCGGTTACCGCATATATAAGTTGATACGTTCCCGGCATGAATATATCGACCGTGCCGGAAACCAAAATTGCAGCGGATAAATCGCCGCCCTCGGCATCAGACGCCCGCGCACCGGGGTCCGAGAAAGCAACTCCTTCGGCAAGATGCATCTCAGAGGCGCCCTGCAGAACAATTTTCGGCTTCTGGTTCGAGGGCGCGGTTTTCGCGCCCCCGCCGCCCAGAATCGGGGCAGGTTGAGCGGGCGGCGTACTTGTAGCGGCTTCTGGAGTTGAAGACGCACTCTCCGCCGTTTCGGTAACATTATTCGGCACACTCTGTGTTGTCGGCAGGTCGGCGACAGCCGGGCTGTTGAGCGCCGCACGGGTTATGGGTCCGACGAGTCCCGTATCGGGAATATCACGCTCGACCTGATATTTTTTTACCGCCGCGAAGGTCAAGGGGCCGAACCACCCTGTCGGAGCATCTATCGCCAAGTACCCGCCCGCAATCAATATTTTATGTAATTCGGTTACCGCGTCACCGTACGAACCGAAACGTAGCGTGCGCTCAAAGAAATAGACGTTCTCGCCAAGCACCCTACCTGCGGGCTGTACCTCTTCAAGATAGACTGCGGCTGAATCCGTACTTTCCGATGAACTTGCCGCAGACGATGCGGGGATACTGCTCGGATTGAGTAGCGGTGGCGAAGCGAAAATCATGCCGTTTCCCCCGCCGCCTCCCGCTGACAAAACCGGCGCGGGACTTTCAGGCGGAGGCGGCGGAGAAACCGGCGCAACAATGCGCACGGGCAGTGTTTGATTTTGCAGTGCAAGGACGGCATACGCCGTGGTTACCGGCGAAAACGCATCTTCTCCGGTACCGGTTTGATACTGAAAGTAACCCTCGCCGCTTTGAAACGAGAGCAAGCTATCCTGCGGCGTCCCGCCGTCAGTCGCCCACGATGACGGCGAGGACCTCGCGGCGTTCAAAGCCATAATGACCCACGCGTCGGAAGACGCGTCGGAATCGGTTCCCCAAGAACTTTCGGGGTCGTAGGGAAAACCGCCGTTCGTATTTTGAGCGCCGTGAAGATAGACAAGCGCATTCTCAATCGCAGGGTCGGAGCTCCCCGAGCCCGACGCCAAAAGCGCCATCACGGCGGCGGCGGTTGTATTGGTATCGCTTGCCCCGCCGACTTGAAATGCCCATCCGCCGTCGGCGTTTTGATGTTGAAGAAGAAAGCCTCGCGTCTCCGCAATCTCGTCTTCACTTGCCGTGACGCCCGAGGAGATGAGCGCGAGTATCCCGAATATATCGTCGTTCAAAAGAGTCGGGTCGCCTATCTGACCGTCGGTATAAAAACTCCGGAGTTTTTCAACAAGATTATCGGAGCTGAAGGTCCGAGGGTCATTCCCCGAGGCGGTTATTGCAAGAATGGGCGCTTCAAAGTCTATCGCCGAAGTTCCCGAGGCCGACCGTAGAAACTCCGTATCGGGACTCCCACCGGAAGCGGAAAGCGCCATGGAAACCCATGCGCTCCCTTGATGTGTTTCAAGATACGAAACCGCCCCCGCGGTATCGGCATACAGCGAAGCGGGAGTGGAGAACGCCAATAAAAGGACGGAGGCGCCCGCGGCGTACCGAGAAGAGACCACAGACATGCGCGGAATGTCGTGGAGAGCTGCTTTGCATATAAAAAGAACGAGCGGAATAAAGAGCGCATCTCCGAGGAGCATCGCGCCTAAAAACGGAAGCCCGAGCTCATAACTCATGAGAAGACCCGCCGCGTTTTTTTCGTACCACGGCGAAGTCATCCAGACTGCAAAATTCGTGACGAGAAAAAACAGGACGGGCGACACAATAATCATGTCCGCCGCGCCGCGCCCGGCGTTCTTGAGGAGTCCGGCAAGTATGCCGATAAGCGCAAACGAGACGTACACGGAAAGAAGGACTCTCCAGTCGTAGAAACCGATAACGACGTCCGACAAAATCATCGCGGCAAGTGGAATAATGACCGCCCACCGTTTCCCTACATACCGCGCCCCCGAATAAGCGACCGCCGTTATCGGCGTCGCGTTCGGCACGTGCGGCAGAAGGCGCCCTGCGACACCGAAAGCAATTAACCCGATAACAGCGAGTACTTTCTTCATGTTATTGATTTGAAGTAGCGAAAAACCACTCAATATCGTCCCCTTCCGCGACGAGATACGAGCCCGCTCCGACCTGCGGGACAGCGCCGTTGACCCGATACTGCCAGTACTTTCCCTCCGTTCCGTTCTCAAGTCCTCCGATGCCCGTAACTAATGTGCCGAGTCCGGAATATTCTTTTGAGCGCAAACGCACCGCAGGGTCGGCGGCGTACGCCTCTTCAAGAACCATAAGAACCGTATCGCCGGGATGGACGGTAATTTCTTTATGTTCATACAAGCCGTCAACGGAAAGGTATGCGGAAACCGCCGGAGAAGCTTCCTGCGCGCCTTCATGCGACGGCTCCGGCGAGAAAGACCACAGAACACCGGAGAACGCCGCAAGAAGAACGAGGGTAAAACCGAGAATCCAAATACTTTTTTTCATATGTACTTTTTCTTTTTAGTAGTGCGGAGCGCTTTCGGCGGAGCGTTCGGCCGCCGCCGCGTCCCGCGCAAGCGCGTAGAGAAACGAAGAGAGACGGTTCAGATACGCCCGCGATTCCGCGGATACGGGACGATGCGGCAACGCGGAAATAACGGCGCGCTCGGCTCGGCGCGCGACGGCACGCGCAAAATCCAACAAAGCGGACAGTTCGGTCGCGCCGGATATAAGGAAACTTCCGGGATTTCCTATGCGGTTTTCAACGCCGTGTATGGCGCGCTCCAGCCCTGCTACCGCGCCCTCGGGAAGGACTTTCGGCGCCCCCGCAAGTTCGGCCTGTATGATGAACAAAGACTCTTGAACGCGCGCAAGACCGGCAAAAACGTCCCTGTGTTTCTCCGTGCGCACCGTTGCTTTCACGAACCCGATGAGCGAATTGAGTTCGTCTAAAGCGCCGAGCGCGTCAAAAATCGGGCTGTCTTTCGGATACCGCAAAGCGTCCGCATAAAGAGCCGTCGTCCCGTTATCGCCGGTTTTCGTATACATGTTTCTACATCGCGGACACAACCTCGCGTTCCTGAGGAACGTCCTCTATCTCGCACACGCCCGCAGCGCACGCCAACTCCCGTTTCTGTTCGGTTTCGTCGGTTCGCTCGTACGCGACAAGTTTCGAATAATCGATGTCGGGGAATCCCGCGACAAGTTCGCGGTATTTCTCCTCGCTCACAGCTTCATACGGTGCGAGCCGGTACACATGGTCGAATCGCGGCAAAAACGACAATCCGCCGATGATGTCCCAATTTTTGTGAAGCCATTCCAAAACCGGAATCCACTCGTCCTCCCCGACCGAAATCGTCGCCGACGGATTATGTTCCGTGTAATTCACTTTCACGGTTTTCCAGTATTCCAGCTGTTCAAGCGCGGAGAAGTCGTCCTTGAAACGCGCGCTGTCGGGAGATTTGACCGGAAACTCGATAACGTACGTCGTCGCGTCTCTTTCGCTCTGCCCGACTTCAGGCGTGTACGGCACTCCCTGATCTTTCAACATCTTAAACAAAGAGTCGGTGGCGGAGATGCGTATGCGCCGCACGTAGTATTTTGCGTGGCGCGGGTGGATGCCTGAGGAGCAGTTGAACGCCTGAGAAACCGTTCCTGACGGTTTGACCGCGGTCACGGACATCGCAGGATTTATACCGAAGCGTTCGGCGTATGTCTTATTCGCTGCTATCGCCGCATCGCGCATCGCGCGCATAGTCTCGGGATTCCGCGCCGCTTCCGAGTCCCACTGCCCCGTTATCGAAACGCCGAGGAGCGCTTCGTCTCTGCAGTGCTCTGCCCACTCTTTCGAGATGTACCTGAAATTCGTTAAAGATGCCTGATACGTGCCTACGATAGCTGCAATCCGCGCTTTTCCGACCAGACTCTCCGCAGAGTCGTCCGCACGGGCGATGACTTCCGAAAGATTGCAGAATTGCTTTGACTGCAGGATTATTTCGCCGCACGGATTCGTGCCGACGGAGGCGATCACCTCGCCGGAGTCGCCGATGAAACCGACCTTTTTGAAGTGCACGCGCCGGCGGGCGGGCATATTCATGTGGAGCGCTCCGCGGTTAAAGATGCCGCGTTCGCCCGAGCCGCTTTTCATCAAGGCAAGCCACTCTTCGGTCAACTCCGCATTCGCAGGCCGCGTGACATACACGGCGGAATTGTTCGCAACCGCACGGTGCGGGTCGGTAACGTAAAACTGCCCTTTCTTCGCGTCGCGCACGTCAGCATCGTCCAAATCGGAGAGGCTTATCATAGCCGTTCTCCTCACACCTCCGGAGACGACGCACTCGCCGATTTTGCAGATGATGTCGTGCGCGTCTATGGAACGCAGGCGCCTTCCCTGCCGCCTCAGAATGCGGTCGCGCGCGAACGAAAGCAGCGAACGCAACGGTTCCGGTCCCGACGCTTTTCCGCCCATCGTCTTTAGGCGTGCGCCCGCCGGACGCACCAGAGAAAAATCGAACAGCATGTCGCCTCCCGCATACCATGCGGAGAGACCCGCCGTGAGCGCGTCGCACCACCCCTCTTTCGAGTCGGCGACGATGTGCGTCGAAACAGGACCTCCGCGCTGCCGTTGTATCTGGGGCAGCTGTTCTATGTTCTGGCTCTCGACAGAAAAACCGACTCCGCACCCCTGCATGGAAAGATACATGATTTCCGCGAAGTCTTTGAGAGAGGACGGAGCGACGAACGTGCAGTTGTACGCGCAGGTGTTGCAGCGGCGCGCAGGCTCGCCCGCAAACTGCATGAGACGCATGGAGGGCATTACTTCTTGCCGCACAATAGCGCCGCGCACTTCCGCGTACTCTTCTTCGGAGAGCGCTTCTTTGAGGTTTTCTTTCATGAACGCCATATACCGGTCGACGGTTTCAATCCACGTTTCTCGGCGGCCTTCGGCTTCTATCCACTTCGCATAAGTCCGCAGATACACGAATTCGCCCAAAGGATTCCCTGCGAAATATTTCTTGCTCTCAACCGACAGCGCGCGCACATGCGCGGGCACGTCCGCGTGCTCGGAACGGGAACGGGAACGCGCCGCACGGTAGAGAATGTAGGCTTTCGCGGATTCGGGGAACCCTTCGCGCATCAAAGCGCGTTCCGCTTCGTCCTGAATCAACTCAACCGACGGCGTGAAGGACGGGTCTCCGGTCTTTTGCCCTATGAGCGCCACCGTAACCGCGTCCGCAATTTTTTCCGCGGCGCGTTCGCGGTACTCGCCCGCAGCTTTCATGGCTTTGGCGGCGGCGGCCGCTATCTTCGCGCGGTCAAACAGCACGCGCGCCCCGCCGCGCTTGATAACGTGCGTAATATGTGGGGATTTCACGGTATTCATAATGCGTGTGTTTGATATATTGATAAGGGTCTATATAATACTCATAGATACTCATCTATACATTTAAAAACATAAAAAAGTATGGGGATAGCGAAACAAAAGAAAACAAAAAACGCGTCCGGTAAAGCGGCGGCGGCGAAGGAGCGCACATATGCGCGGCCTGAGTGGGTTCCGAAAACCGTCAGTTCCGAAGAAGAACTCTGCCCCGACTGTTTCAAGGTCGTCGGAGACAGGAGCCGCTACAACCTGGTATGCATGCTCGGAAAGCGCGAGAGCGGAATGACGGTCAATGAGCTGACGAAGAAAGTCGCCTTGACCCAGCCGACGGTGACGCACCATCTTCAGGTGTTAAAGTCGGTTGATGCGGTCAAAAGCCGAGACCGCGGCAGAGAACGCATCTACACGTTAAACCGCGACGCACACTGTTTTGAAGAATGTAAAATCCCCTACTAACATATGACGGAACTCATCTCCTACACGTGGTATTACTTCGTTCAGGCGTTCGGACTGATAATCGCGTTTGCGGCGGCGGCGGTTCTTCTGTACCTCGTCTTACGCCATAACCGATCGCGCGCCGCGACGCTCGCACTGGTCATTGCGTTCTTGGGCGTTTCTATCTTCTTTTACGTCCCGAACGGCCTGCCGGATGCTTCCTCATTCCCTCTCGGACTGCGGACGTTCGGCCCCTCTGGCGGTCCTGTCTTGCCGTTCTCGAACGTAGTCGCTTTCTTCGGGCGGTTCGGCTCGTTTGAACGGGTCGCGAATATCGCGCATGATCCGAACGATATCCCGCCGGCGGCAAACCCTTCGGGTACCGAATCGCGCGAAGTAAATGTCGAACTTACGGTAAAAGAAGTTATCGCGGAAATGGCGCCCGGCGTTACGTTCAACTACTGGACATTCAACGGAACGGTCCCGGGACCCTTCATACGCGTCCGCGAAGGCGACATGGTCAACCTTACGCTCACGAACGATCCGACCAGCCTCCACATGCATAACATAGACCTCCATGCGGTCAACGGTCCGGGCGGCGGGGCGGCCGCAACGAACGTCATGCCCGGCGAATCAAAGACATTCCGTTTCAAAGCGATGAATCCGGGCATTTATGTGTACCACTGCGCGCACCCGAACGTGCCGAGCCACATGACGCATGGTTTGTACGGACTTATTCTGGTGGAACCGTATGAGGGACTGCCCCCCGTTGATAAAGAGTTCTATGTGATGCAGGGAGAGTTTTACAGCGTGGGCTCCCTTGGTCAAAAAGGACTCCAACTCTTCGACGCGCAGGCGATGCTCGACGGCAAGCCCCAGTATGTGGTCTTTAACGGCAAAACGGGCGCGCTTGTCGAAAATATGAACGCCGACGTCGGAGACAGGGTCCGCATGTATGTCGGAAACGGGGGCGTCAATCTCGTTTCAAGTTTCCACGTCATCGGCGAGATTTTCGACCGCGTATACCGCGAAGGCGATCTGTCGAGTCCGCCCGCAAAAAACGTCCAGACGACCCTTGTGCCTGCGGGCGGCGCAACGATGGTAGAGTTCACAGTCAATTATCCGGGCAAATATCCCTTGGTTGACCACGCGCTTGCGCGCATGGATCGCGGCGCATGGGGCGTCCTTACGGTTACGGGCAAGGCCGACGCGGGTATTTTTGACGGCGTTATTGAGTCGGGCGGAGGCCACTAATTCTTCTTCTTTGCAATGGATATAACCATGGAACAGGCTGCGACGCTTGCCGCCGCGCTCGGAGGATTCGCTGTCGCATGGCACGTCTACCGCACAAAAGCGCGCGGAAAGGTGCTCGTCTGTCCCATAGGTTCAAACTGCGACGCCGTCGTCAACAGTTCGTATTCCAAGATATTCGGGATTCGTATAGAAGTAATCGGAATGCTCTATTACGGCGCATTCGCCCTCGCCGAAGGCGCTCTGATCGCGTTTTCCATTCCTGAGACAGGCATGAC
Source organism: uncultured Candidatus Saccharibacteria bacterium (assembly GCA_964477415.1). Lineage (GTDB taxonomy): Bacteria > Patescibacteriota > Minisyncoccia > Phycocordibacterales > Phycocordibacteraceae > Phycocordibacter. The sequence goes on from CAYZDT010000018.1 coordinate 8,406, forward strand.
CGCTCTTCTACTTAAAACCGCGGCTTCCCTGGCGGAAGTATTCGCCCTCTATCTGATTTTCCTCCAGTCCGCGGTACTCAAAGAATGGTGCCTGTGGTGCCTCGCCTCTTTCGTCGCGTCAACGTCCCTATTTCTTCTCGTGCTCTTATAGGGGAGCGCTCTCCGGCAGGATTGCGGCGAACCGCTTGACGCAGGAGTCCTGAAGCGCTGCGGGAACGTACAAAACGGAAAATATTTTTTACAAATCGGTAATCTGCGCCAAAGAGTGCGGGTTGTTTTCCTTGACGCTTCTGCCGGTGACCATGATGAACTCCACTTTCTTTTCAAACTCCGCCAAGGTCTTCGCGCCGACGTATCCCATCGATACCTGCAAGCCTCCGACGAGTTCGTTAATTTTCTGCTCCAACGTTCCGGCGTACGGAACCAAAGCCGACACGCCTTCCGGAACGATGCGCTTTGACTTGCCGAGGTAGCGGTCATTCGCCTGCCCTTCGGTTAAAACCGCGCGGCTCCCCATGCCGCGGTACTCTTTGAATTTCTTACCGTCGATTTCGACGATATTGCCCGGAGCCGCATCGGTCGCTGCCAAAAGGTTGCCGAGCATCACTGCGGACGCTCCCGCGCCGAGTGCCTTTGCGATATCGCCGGAGTTTTTGATGCCGCCGTCCGCAATGACGGGTACTTTCGCCTTCTTCGCGACTTCAATGACATCCAAAAGCGCCGAGAGCTGCGGAACGCCGACGCCTGACACGATGCGGGTCGTGCAGATTGAACCCGGGCCGATGCCGACCTTGATGCCGTCAGCGAATTTCACCAACTCCTTCGCCGCTTCCGCGGTCGCAATATTCCCCACCAAGACGGGTACCTTTACCGATTCTTTTATTTTTCGCGCGCCGTTTATGACGTTTGCGTTATGGCCGTGTGCGGAATCGATTGCGATAACATCCGCGCCTGCGGCTTCCAAAGCTTTCGCGCGCTCCAAATCAAACGGGGAGCAGGCGGCGCCGACTTTAACCCCCGCCTCTTTCGCCTTTTTCACCATCGCGACTTCCGCGTCCGCTGGCTGATTGCGGTGAATGATTGCAAGGCCGCCGAGCTTGCCCAAAGCGACCGCCATATTGGCGTCGGATACTTTATCCATCGCCGCGGAGAGAATAGGAATCTCCAAAGAGAATCCCTTTGCAATTTCAGTCGCGACTATCGCTTCGCGCGGCTCCATAGCGGACGCCGCAGGTTTTATGAGTACGTCGTCAAACGTGAAGTAAACCTGTTGGCTTATCTTTCCCATGTCCTATGATAGCACGCACCCGTTTGACTCGGCAACGAGAGAGGGGTACCGTGCCGAAAATACCATATGAGTG
>CAYZDT010000019.1:0-9666 GCA_964477415.1 uncultured Candidatus Saccharibacteria bacterium
TTATTGCGGCGGAACCGCTGTACATTCTCCTTGCGTCTCTTGGCCACCCGGATGCGCATGAGAAGGTGAGAAATCTGACTCTTACTGCTCAGAAGGAGATGAAGTCTCTCGAAGAGGTTGCCTTTGCCGATGCGGAGATGAAACCGTACTTGGATAACATGACCGACAAACAGAAATCGATTTTGAAGAACCCCGCAAGTTACAAAGGTGTTTCTGCGGAGAAGGCGAGAAAGATAGCAAAGCGTTGGAAATAATTATGTACGAACGTGTCGGCGCGCATTTCATAGACGGCGAAAGGCCGTGCCCTAAGGGAGGAGAACACTCCTATGCGAGCGTGCCGTTTGAAGAGTCGGCGTTGCCGTTTCTACGGTGTACAAAGTGCGGTTATGAAAAGCCCGCATACTAGCGACGAAGCACGTCGAACTCTCCAAGGGAAAGCGGGCTCGTAATTTGACAAATACATTATATTTGGTATAATCCAAATATGGCAGAAAAGCTTACACACGTCCGGCGTACGGATAACGTTTTCAAAATAGAACTTCCTGACAGTGTGCGCAGACGCGCCGCCGAGGGGCGCTCTAAGAATCACGCTATTCAAATGGACCGCAGAAGCCTTCGCGTGCTCGCGGGCGCCGGTTCCGCAGCGCTTCTTTTTGTTGCGGCAGGCATGTACATGAATCAAAGAGCAGAGGCCGAGGTAGCACAGTATTTGCACGAACGTTCAGCAGAATAAAACCCCGCCGCATGGCGGGTTTTTTGATTTCACGTTATACTCAAGCATGATTCTCGTTCTCAACTACGGCGGACAATTCGCCCACCTCATAGCGCGCCGCGTGCGCGACCTCGGCGTTCGTGCCGAAATTTTAAACGGCGACGCCGCGCTCTCTGAAATAAAAGCTCTGAATCCTACGGGTATTATTCTTTCCGGTTCAGGCCATTCGGTTTTGAAAGACGGACCAATGCCGCCAAAGGAGGTCTTTGAACTTGGCATTCCGGTACTCGGTATTTGTTACGGTCTCCAGCTTATGGCGCACATGCTGGGCGGGGAAGTCGCGGGCGGGTACGTAAAGGAGTACGGCAAAGAAACCCTTTCTATCCTCAAGAAAGATAAACTTTTTAAAAAGCTTTCCTCAAAAGAAGTAGTGTGGTTCTCTCATGGGGATCAGGCAGTCAAAATGCCGTCGGGATTTGTTAAAACGGCTTCGTCAAAATCTTGCGAGTTTGCAGGGTTTGCCGACGAAAAGCGCCGCTTCTACGGCATCCAATTTCATCCGGAAGTAACGCATACCGTTCGCGGACTGGATATTTTGAAGGCGTTTGTATTTGATATCGCGAAAGCCAAGAAGGACTGGGATTTGAAGGATGTATCGGCAAGCATCATTGCAGATTTGAAAAAAGAAATCGGCTCGGATCACGTGGTCGTTGGTATCTCTGGCGGTGTAGATTCTCTGGTCGCCGCAACGCTTTTGCATAAGGCAATTGGAAATCAGCTCCACGCGGTTTTTGTGAACCACGGTCTTCTCCGGAAAGGGGAAGTGGAAAGCGTATCAGAGGCGCTTCGCTCACGCGGCTTTAATCAGCTCCATGTCATCGACGCATCGGAGACGTTTCTTTCGCAACTCAAAGGTGTTACAGAACCCGAGGAGAAGAGGAAGATTATCGGGCATGCGTTCATTGAAGTATTTGAAAAGGCACTTGGCGAAGAACTGAAAAAATACCCCGTTAAATTCTTGGCGCAGGGCACGATATATCCCGACCGCATTGAATCAGCCGCAGTCGGCAAGCATGCGGACAAAATAAAGAGCCATCACAACCTCACGCTTCCCGAGAAGATGAAGCTCGGCGTCATTGAGCCCTTAAAGGATTTGTACAAAGACGAAGTGCGCCGCGTGGGCGAGGGACTTGGCATTCCGCACGATATGGTGTGGCGCCACCCGTTCCCCGGCCCGGGACTCGGGATCCGTATTGTGGGCGAAGTCACGGAAGAACGTCTAAAGATTCTCCGCGAAGCAGATGCGGTGTATCAGGATGAACTTCGCAAGTCCGGTGAGTACGAAAAAATCTGGCAGGCGTTTGCTGTGCTCCTTCCACTCCGTTCGGTTGGCGTGATGGGCGATGAGAGAACCTATGAATACATGATTTCTTTGCGCGCGGTTGATTCCATAGACGGCATGACGGCAGACTGGCACAAGATTCCGCAGGAATTGCTCGAGAAGATTTCAACCCGCATCGTGAACGAAGTAAGAGGCGTGAACCGCATTCTCTACGACATAACCCAAAAACCTCCGGCGACTATCGAGTACGAGTAATTCGAAGATTACTTTCCGAGTATTTCGTTCGCCTTGAATCCGCTGCATCCGCCGCACGCTGAACAGCCGGCTTTTACCGTTCCGAATTCGTCCCGTCTTCGTCCAAGAGCGGCTCCGGCTTTTGCCCGCATGTTTACCAAGTCGTTGGGGTTAGTTAACGGGAGAGGTTCGTCAGAACGGATAGAATCGTCCCAACGCACGGGTATCGGTTCCGGTACGACGCCATAATTAGCCATGCGTTCTATCGCTCGCTCGGTTTCATCTGTCGATTCGAGACCGACGATAATACTTGAGGCGACGTTGCCTTTCCCAAAGATACGCACTGCTTCTTTTGCGTTTCGCCAGTACGTATTTCCAAGAAGCGGCGCTTTCCCGGGCACGTACTTTCTCTGCGCGTCTTCGCTTGAAATGTCCAGAGGCATCATGAGCGTGCTCACGCCGGCGTCTTTCAACTGTGACAGGCGCTCCCGCGTTTTTTCAGGGAACGGCGCGATGACGAGCGCCACGTCCGTGTTGCCGACGGCCTTTTTCAGTGCCGTTGTTCGTTTAATCAGCGCGTCCGCTCCCTCAAGAGACGACTGGATTCCTGTGGTTACGGTTAAGTTGTACGCGCGGCGATCGGCCGTCCTTGCAACTTCAACCGCCTCCGCAATTTCGCCGACTTCACGGTCGGTATTAGCATTTCCGCCTCTCATCGTGCAGAACTTGCAGGCGTCGCCTTTATCAAACAGCGCACACCGCCCTTCGCCCAAAACCCCGACAAGATTTGCGGGGCCGTGCCTTTGTAGAACCTGAATCGCTCCTCGACCGCTGGTAAGTCTCGTCTTTGCCCACGATGGACTTTCAAGAATTCGCCCCGTGGTTTTGATGCGTCCTGTATCGTCCTGAAGCGCATACGCACCGTTCTCGCGGTCGGTTACCGTAAGGGAAAGTGGAGAGAGGCGCGACTGTTCGCCGTACACGTTGATATTCGTCATTTCGGTCTTTCCGTCAGGAATGCGTACCGAAGCATACGCGCCGAAACTTAAACCGCCGCGCTTTTGACGGAACGGATTCTGACGTTCGGCTATGAAGTCGACGTCTTCTTTCGTCGTACGCGCACCGACTGCGGTCAAGGTCGCTGTTAGGTTATCAGTACGTAACGGAGCACGTTTGTATGTGAATCGTTCGGCTGCCATTTGGTTAGTTATAGTTTCTGAACTCGCTGATTCGTTCTTCTTGCGGTACGTACGGGTCGCCGTCCAGGAGCCTGATAATTGTTCGGTACATACTCGGCGTTTCGCTGCCTGCGGGCTTATAATCTCTGACCATTTCAGGAGAAGGGAACGGGGGGAACGAGCGCGCGTCGCTTGAGGCGCTCAGTTTACGCTCCGTCTCCGATTCATCGAACGCTCTCCATGCACGTTCCATTTTTTGCTCTAAGTTCATGATGGATTTATTTATTGTTTCTTTAAATTAAAAAACCGCCTTTTCGGGGCGGTTCCCTTGGTCATTTTTATTTTCTTACGGCGCTTTCTTAGCCAAGCGCGAAATGACCAACGGATACCCGCCCATGCCGTGCTTGAGCCAATGCGCTACGCGAGTAACGGTCGTGGTCGAGGCTCCGGTCGCACCCGCAATAGACATGTAGGATTCGTCTTTTGAAACCCGCTCCGCTATTTCCAATCGCTCGGACATCGCCTCCAACTCCGACACGGTGCACAAGTCGCGAAGGAACGCCGCGTATTCTTCGCGGGTTTTCAGGCCGAGAAGCGCGTCATACAGCCGCGCCATGCGCTTTTCATTGAGTTCGGGGGCGAGCCCTCCTTTCCGTAATGTCTTTGTACTCATAGTATGTTCTCCCACGAAACGATATAGAGGCTTTTGCCTATATCATCGTATTACCATGGTAACATGATGATATATCGGAACGCAGGGCCTGTCAAGCTCCCGCGGGACCGCCAAAAGACGGAAAGATTAGCGGGGTATACTCGTCTTTAGAGAAGGGCATATGACGTCTTCCAAAGAAGAACAGTTTCTTGCCGCATATCAGGCGCATTCGGACGCATTGTTTCGTCACGCGTACTTCCGTCTCTCGGATCGCGAACGAGCACTCGATTTGACTCAGGATGCCTTCATTAAAGCGTGGGACTACGTGCGAGGCGGCGGGAACATAGAAAACGCGAAAGCCTTCCTCTTTCGCATACTGAACAACCTGATTATTGACGAATACAGAAGGAGTAAGTCCGAGTCATTGGATAAGAAGCTTGAAGACAACCCCGCGTTTGAAGCGGCGTATGCCGAAGGCAGCTTGTGGGAAGTTGAAGAAAGTGCCGATGAGGCGATGCTTATTGAGAAAGTGCACGGAGCAATAGCCGAACTTTCAGATGAGTATCGGTCAGTGGTAACTATGCGGTACGTCGACGGGTTTTCTCCGAAAGAAATTGCACGCATGACCGGAGCTACTGAAAACGCGGTATCGGTCCGCTTACACCGCGCGGTCGCTAAATTAAAAGCTGTTCTCGCATAGCGTATGAAAATAAATCTCACCGACTACATAACGAAAACAGGGCGCATGGTTTCGATGACCGAGGCAGAGCGCGCAAAAATACGCGGGATGCTTTCGGAATACATGGCGATGAAACCGGTGCGCGGTGCGGACGTAAACAAGAAACCCGTAGGAACCGTGGAAGGATGGTACTTTTTCATGCGAAAACCGGTCGCGCTTGCACTTCTTATAGCGCTCGTCGCTTCCGGCGCCGGTATTTCGTACGCGTCCGAACGGGCGCTTCCTGGCGATGTTCTGTATCCGGTCAAGGTCTCCGTAAACGAAGAGGTGCGCGGTGCCTTGGCGACGACTGCGGAAGCCAAAGCTTCATGGGAAGCGGAACGCGCACAGAAACGCCTTGCCGAAGCGGGGGCGCTTGCCGCAAAAGGCAAATTGACCGAGAAAGCGGAAGCAGATATTGCCGCTCGTTTCGAAAAATACGCAGATAGCGCCGCAGAGAAAGTAGCTCAACTTGAAGCTAATGATTCGCCGGCCGCAATCGGCATTTCTTCAGGGTTTGAGACTGAACTCGAAGCACACGCTGAAATACTGGATGACCTGAAGGGCGGTGAGAAGATACGTACGCTGATACGCGAGAAAGCTCAGAAATTCGCCCTCGCACGTTCAAATGCAGAGACTGCGGCTTCGGTCTCGTTCACCCCCGCGGTAGCTGCAGTTTCCGCAGAGCCTGTCGCGATGATGATGAAGGCTGCGCCGATACCATCGGCCGAGCAGGCCCGCGAGTCCTCCGATACATCTCAAGATTCTGCGGGATTTTCTGCGCGGAGCGCGGAGCCGGCACCTCAGCCTGACGAGGATAAGATCCGTTCTTCTGTGGCGCGCAAAATGGGCGATTCTGCGAAGATCGAGTTGAAGACTGTTCTTAAGCTGCAGGCCCGCTCGGGTTCGAAGTTTATTTCTGAAGAAAAAGACAGAATCGAATCTACAATCGCTTCGGCAAGAATCTCTATAGAAGAATCGGATACGGCGTATGCCCGCGGCGATTACGCGTTTGCGTTCCACGGCTATCAGGATGCGTTTGTTTCACTGAAGAAATTGGAGGTATTTCTGAACGCTGCAATCAAGGCAAATATCAAGATTCTCATAAAAACTCCGCTCCCTATTCAGGGCGAAGAAGAAGATTCTGCAGTTTCACATGAAGGCCGCGGCGAAAGTAGAGTAAACGTTTCATCCGATGCGCCGGTTATCGTTCCTTCTTCGGGCGTCATCGATCGTCCTGACGTAGAAACATAATCAGAAAAGAGCGGAAGCGGGGACAGTACGGAACGCAGGGAAGACGAACGTGGCGGAATTGTGCCGGCGCTCCCTCTCGGGCTTTAGATTAGAACCCGCCGATGGCGTGAATGAGGGTCTGCGTTAACGTCGGCGCAGTGCCGAGGTTGAATTGCTGTGCGCGTACGGCAAGATCGCCTGCAACATAGGTCTGGAGCTCAATGCCGGTTTCTTTTTTGAAATCGCGGAAGAGGTATGGCATCGCAATCGCTCTTAGGTCGCGAGCCCCAGTTTCAGGCGCGTCGGTCGTCGTAACGATAAGCCCAATAAGTGAGCCGTTTGCGTCGGTTACGGCACCGCCCGACGAACCCTGCTGTGCGACAACGGTACCGCCGACTGAAAATAGGTCGACCGTCGAGGTTTCAAAAGTGTACAAATCGCCCACCGTTGCATTTGCCGAGAGCTGGTACAAGTCTTTTGCAATAGTAATGCCGCCTAAGAATCCCGCCGGGTATGCTGCGACTAGTACAGCGTCGCCCTCAGAAGGGAAAGTTTCCGAGATAGGTATCGCGGGGAACGACGCCGGAAGCGTTGCGTTCGGATTCGTGGTGCCCGTGATGCGCAAGAATGCGTAATCGTGGTCTCCGTTTCCGGTCGGGTGCGACTGCAGAATTTTCTGCGAATTATTCTGTATCCACGAGGGAGAGATAAACAATAGCTCTACCGTGTATTTCGGCTGTGCGGGGCTGCCGGTTCGGACGACGCAGCTTGCGGCACCCGTCACCGGGTAGTCTTTTAGGAGCATGTACTGTGCAACATGCGCGTTCGTCATAATGACGCCGCGCGGATCAACAATGACGCCGCTCGCGGAGATTGATGAGAGCGGGCTTCCGCCTGCTTCAACGGTGCAGATTATGTTTACAACCGCCTGGCGTACCGTGTCATTTAACGTATGCGGCGCCTCAGGGGTTGTCGTCGCAGGCGAAGTGATCGTCTGTATCACTTCGGACACCGGTGGGGGTGCTACGACGGGCTTTACTTCAGGAGTTTCAGCGGGGATAGGTGCGACAGGTTTCGGTTCTTCAGAAACGGTTGGGGTTGTATGTTCCGGCTCAGCAGAAATCTCCTCGCTTTCTTGAGGCGTGCTTTCAAGAATCGCCGGGACCGTTTCAGTGGGGGCGGAGGCTTTGTGTGCGGTAATGCCGTACGCGCCAATAATTGCAAGAATGATACCTGCGACTGCGATAACAACCGTACGGAGATATTCGGACATGTAAGACAGGGTAGCGGTTTTACGCACGCTCCGCCAGCGCCTTTCACTTCCTCGAGGAGTCTGTTAGAGTAGCCAAATCGCGGGATGTGCTTCGCTTAAATCCCGCGTCACTCGGACGATATGAAAGCAAACTTTCGCATCGCTCCTCGTTCGCGGGATTAGTTTAATGGTAGAACATCAGTTTTCCAAACTGATGGCAAGGGTTCGATTCCCTTATCCCGCACCATGAAGGCCTTCGAGGGCGGCTACGAATATCCGGACGGCTATACGGTTGGTAATGAGGACTGGCATTTTGCAAAACGCTTATTCGACCGTTACGGCATCACGCTTCAGTACGGAGAAATATCTGCAATAAAGAGGGGCCTGTCCAGAGCGCCGATAAGCCGAGCTCGAAAAGGGAGGCATATGCGGCACGTTGAGTGGAAACGTCGAGAACCTAATGGAACGATTGGTTCATACGAGCTCAACATTGTCGTTCCAAACGGTTCAAGAAATTTTGTGTCCGCACTTCCAAGAACGAGTGCACGTCGTTGGGAACTTTTCTAAGTAAAAACCCCGCTTGAAGCGGGGTTTTAAGTAGGCGGATTTATTTAACCGGTTAGCGAGCGAGGGAAGTAAAACCGCTTATTACTTACGAGCGAGCGCTACCGGAAAAGTAGCCCTGGCTACTTTACCGCGTCTTTGAGGGCTTTCGCTGCGCGGAACTTGGGAACGCGCATAGAGGGGACCTTGATGGTTTCACCCGTTCTCGGGTTTCTGCCGGTTCTAGCCGGGCGCATCTTGGTGGAGAAAATGCCGAGGCCTGCTATTGATACTTCGTCGCCGCTTTTAAGGGCGCCGGTAACCGCGTCGATGATACCTTCAACGACGGCTTCCGCCTGAGTCTTGGTGCCGCCGAGCATCGCGTGCACTTTCTGGGCGAGGTCTGCTTTATTCATAGGTTTTTTAAAAGTTTGTTAACGGCGTGTGCCTTAAAAACAGTATTATATAGAGCCGTTTTTTGCGCAATAGCATTTGACATATCATATTTTGTGTTATACAGTCCACGAATGACGAGCGAAGACTCCTTCGTCTTTAAGGGAAAGACATATTGGCGCGGAGATTTTGTGCGTATTTCGTCTGGAGGTAAAGGGAAGTTCCCTCAATACGGCACAATCTACGATGTGCTCCGGGTTCCGCAGGAAGCCGGCGGGGTGCGCATGGATGTGTACTACATGAAGTCTGAAGGCGAGGATGCAGTACTGACTTTTGATGCCTCGGGCGGAGAGCCGGTCTCTGACAGAGTGACGGCAATTAAACGCATTAAATCAAAACGCAAATAAAAAATCCCCGCACTAGCGGGGATTTTTCTTAACGGGCGAATTCGACTGCCCGGGATTCTCTGATGACGTTTATCTTCACTTCGCCGGGGTATTTCATCTCGTTCTCCACGCGGAGGGCGATGTTTCTCGCCAATTCACGCGCCTGAAGGTCTGAAATCTGGTCGGGTTTCACAAAGATGCGAACCTCGCGACCGGCCTGAATGGCGTATGCCTTTTCAACTCCCTCAAATGAGGTAGCGATTGCTTCAAGCTCCTGAAGGCGTTTGATGTAATTTTCTACCGAGTCGCGGCGTGCGCCGGGGCGTCCGCCTGAAATAGCGTCCGCGACCTGCACGATGATAGATTCAACGGTTTCGTACGGGTATTCCTCATGGTGCGCCTGCATTGCCTGGATGACGCGCTTATCGACGCCGAATTTTTCAAGGATTCTTCGGCCGATTTCGACGTGCGTACCCTGAACGGCATGATCAACAGCCTTACCGATGTCATGGAAGAGGGCACCCATTTTGGCGACCTTAACGTCCGCGCCCAATTCGGCTGCAATCATGCCGGCGATGTGGGCCATTTCGGTTGAGTGTTGCATCACATTCTGACCGTACGAGGTGCGGAAATAGAGACGGCCGAGGATAGCCATAAGGCGCGGATCGAGGCCGTGAAGGCCGACTTCATATGCCGCGGCCTCCGCCTTCTCTTTCATGACGCGGCCAATTTCTTCACGCGCTTTTTCAACGGCAGTCTCAATCTTTGCAGGCTGAATGCGCTGGTCGATGATGAGGTTTTCAAGGGCGATTCTTGCAATCTGGCGTCTCACTGGGTCGAAGGAGGAGAGGGTAATCATCCCCGGAGTCTCGTCGACCAAGACGTCGACGCCTGTTACGCGCTCGAAGGTGCGGATGTTTCTGCCTTCCTTGCCGATAATCTTTCCCTTCATATCCTCGGATGGGAGCGGGATGTTCGAGGTCAGGACTTCCGAATGAACCGAGTTGCCGAGGCGGTGAATCG
>CAYZDT010000020.1:0-9367 GCA_964477415.1 uncultured Candidatus Saccharibacteria bacterium
ACCGGCCGGGACGCAGGAGGCTTAGAAAAAGCTGCAACGGCTCTGGCGCCTAAGCGCAGAATGCCGGACGAACTGCCGCGCAATCAGCAGTTTGACGGCGTAAACGCGGACGAGTAATCGCGCGTCAGGAAAACAGATACGCACCCAAAGCCACGGATACGTTCACGAAAAACCACGCCGCATTGAGGTATGCAATCGGCTGCGCCTTGTGCACGATGCCGTACAGAACCCAGACAAGAGAAAAAACCGACCACACCGACCACGTAAATATGCTGATGCCCGCGGCATTGTGATTAATCCATACCTCCGCCACCTGCGGCAGCGCGCACAAAATGCCGGCTACACCGACGGGATACACGATAGCGTCTATCCCCTTTCCAATCGGAGAATCGGAGCCAAGCGCCAGTCCTTTCTTGCGTCTGCGCTTATGCCGTAAAACCTCTTGCATATACGGAGGGTATCATCCGCTCCGAAGGCATGCGGAAGTTATGCAGAGGCGTCAGGCGAGATACGCAATCCAGGAGAGGTATGCTCCGAGCAAAAGCAGCGCTCCGCCTGCGGCAGGAACCAATTTTGAATCCGCGGCAATGTCTCCGCCCATGTCCGCGAGTTTCGGCGCGACCACAAATACCGTGCCTTTCAACAGAAGCCCCCAGCCGAGGAGCGAAACGATAGCCTGCGGGAACGTTCCCCATGCGTTGTGGGCGCCGACGTGAAGAATGCCCAAGGTCATTGCGGTACAGCCGAAGGTTAAAACCGCGAGCGAATCTTTTTCAAGCTCTCGGTAAATGCGCACGTAAAACTTTTTGCTCACGAACATGCCTGCGCCAATCGCGAGCATAATCGGCCCCCAAATGTGGGCCAGAAACATCGTTATATCCATACGAAATATATAAACGGGTAACCGTTTAATGGTACCACTCACAAAACCGCGCAGGGGCGCTAGTGGTGATTGTGGTGCGTATGCACGAGCGCGTGTCCCTGTCCGCGCGCAATAAGAAATCGATTCACCGGAAATGCCGCGACGCCCGCAAGCGCCAAGGCAAGCACGAGGCTGAACCAATATAAAGACGAAGACAAACCCGCATCCATGGCGCCGGGAATAAAGAAAACTACGGCATTATCAACAATCTCCATGACGGTAATCGAGGCGGTGTCGGAGACGAACGCGGTACCGAGAGCCGCCGAAAACGTCATCCCGTGTTTAAGCAAGGGCAGCAGCGTAAGCGTGTAGCCGAAGAAAAACGCCAACGCAACGGCAAGTAGAATCGTAGCAATATTGCTCCAGCCAAGCGCGGTGCCTATTACCAGTCCAAGCACTTCACCTATGGAACAGCCCGTGAGGCAGTGAAGGGTCGCGCTCAGAGCCGTCTTATTTAAATTCGATTCCATGCTGGCATTTAACCCTTCCGCGCCGCATCAATCGCCGCAACGTCAATTTTCTGCATGGTCATCATCGCGTCAAACGCGCGCTTCGCTTCGGCGCCGCCTGCCGCGAGCGCCTCGGTCAAAGTGCGCGGCGTTATCTGCCACGACACTCCCCAGCGGTCCTTGCACCAGCCGCATGCGCTCTCCACGCCGCCGTTCCCCACAATCGCATTCCAATATCTGTCCGTTTCTTCCTGGTCGTCGGTTGCAATTTGGAAAGAAAACGCTTCGCTCTGCTTGAACGCGGGTCCGCCGTTTAGACCTATACAGGGAATGCCGACAACGGTAAATTCGACCGTCAATGCGTCGCCCTGTTTTCCGCCCGGAAAATCGCTCGGCGCATAAAAAACATTCGTTACGCGGCTTTCGGGAAACGTAGCAGCGTAAAACTTTGCGGCCTCTTCCGCGTCTTTCTCAAACCAAAGGCAGACGGTGTTTTTGGGAATCATATTTCCCCATTATACCTCCCCGCCTATATGCGCGGACTAACCAAGAATGTCCTGGATTTGCGGTTGTAGGACGGTATCGGTTCTGCTTTGAGGTGCGGATTAGCCGCTAGAAATTCGTTAAATGACTTATATTCGCCTTCCCCTTTCAAATCGAGGTCATTCAATTTCCAATCATCTAAACAAATAATAGTTGGCTTCTTGATGAACGGACCTACGAAATCCAGAACGCTTTTTGACGAACTATAGGTATCGCAATCGACAAATACGATTCCTGGGTTGTCGATTCCGCATACTTTTGCCGTCTTGGATGTAAGAGTTTCCTGAAACTTTCCTTTTACCCACTGTATTTCTTGAGGGTCTATGCCGCGCTTCATGAGGCTTCTCTCCATGTCTTCAAACGAACATCTATAGTCACCCTGTTTCCATACGCCGCTGTCTTCATTCTCAGAATCTTCAGGAAGACCTTCGAAAGAATCAAAGCCAAAAAGCGGCATCTCGACGCCCGCCTTTTCCTTGGCTAAATGCATGCTGCCTATTGAACTGCCGTTGAAGACGCCGAATTCAAGATATTGGCCCACGTCACCCCCGCGCATGGCACCCAGAGTCTCGATACAATTGCCGAAAAAAGAAATCAACTTCTCGGGCGGAACGAGATGGACTTCCGAAATAGTCTCAACAGGCATAGGGCCTTGCGTCCACTGCGAACGCTGAACGGGGCGCAGCTTTCTATATGCCCGCTTCAACGCTCGCTGTACGGGCGAATATTCAAATGTCTTTGCTTCTCTCACGATAATGCGTCTCGTATTGGACGAGTTACGAGCCCTTACTCCGAAAGTAATTCAAATTTGTAATCGTCACTCATCGGATTAATGGGCTCTTGACGCGTTTTGACGGTTCCAAAAGGAAACCCGCTCCGACCTGAATCTCCGCTTTTGATTTTCGGCGGAGAATCGTAAAAGATTTGACCGCCGAGAGGTATGAGCCAAACTTCTTGAGCATTCGCTGGGTTTTGGAGCGTGACTACAGGTTCGTTTGCCGCGCGATCATCTTTCCAAGATGTTCTCCCCTTTAGCATTGCGCCGTCTTTTAAATGAATGCGGACCGACAGGCTTGCGCCGGGGCCGGCGTGCCCTATCAGGGCCACCAAATCTGCGGAACTTAATAGCTTTTTTTCAAGACTAAATGACATCGTAAATATTTTACCACCTAGATGAGAAAAGTCAAATTGTGCTCCGCGTTGGACGAACTTAGGACCTATTTGACCTCTCCCAGCATTGGAATACCAATTCTCTGACGTCCATTTTCCCCCTTAAACAACTCGCTGACACGCGTCGGTGTATCTCCCCGCTCGGTGTCGTGTTGGGCGTTCTTTAGTGCTGTAAAAGATGAACCGAGAAAGACGGTATGTTTTCCAAATTTTGCATCGAGCGAGTCTACGGTTGCATACACCCTGCGCCACCTCTCTAGATGAATATTTGAGCCGAATAAATCGGGCTGAAACGACCCCTCGCCTTCCAAGCCCATTAGCACAGCTCCGGTTGAACGGTAGAGCACCTTTTCTCGATAGACTCCTTCAAAAGTTTCCCGCGCCAGACGAATCAGCTCATTAGGGACAGCAGTAGGGTTTGAAAGTGTGATTTCAAGGCCGTGATGCCGGAACTCCTGCGTCTTAAGGAAATAAAAGAACTTCCTTGCGACAAGCCCGTGTCTTCGCGCCTTTATACAGGCGTTTTCAATGTTCTTTGCCAATTGAGAAAACACGAAGGCGGAGTCCGTAGATGAAGGTGTGAAAGTTTTGGTTTTACTTATTGACTGGTATGCGTGCTTCTCTTCTAGCTCAAGCGGAAGTACAAATTCACCATGCAGTTCCTCCCAAATTTCTCTATGCGGTTTGGTCAGATGTTTTTCTACCCAGTCGATTCTCTTATTAGCAAAATCGAGCGCGGTGAAGATTCCGAATTTATTCAGAAAGGAAGTCGTCTGCGTGCCGATACCCCATATCTTTTCAACAGGCAGTTCTTTGAGGTAATGGTGTATTGCATGGCCGGGAATAATGGTCAGTCCGGAGGGCTTCTTCCACTTCGACCCAAGTTTCGCAACAGATTTATTCGGACCAAGTCCGATTGAAAAAGTCATGCCGAGCTCGGAATCTAATTCGCGTTTTATGTTCTTTGCCATTTCTTCATAAGGCATTCTCAACGACCTCCGGAGGCCGGTAAGATCGGCGAAGCATTCATCAATCGAATACTCTTCGACGGCGGGCGTATATCGCCGCACAACGTTGAACATACGCTTTGAGAACAGGCTGTAGGTTTCGTAGTCTGAAGGCAGAATAACAACTTCGGGACACACTTTACGTGCCTCAGAGAGAATCATGCCTCGTTTTACTCCTCTCTGTTTTGCTTCGTAGCTGAGGGACGCGACAATACCGCGCTCCTTCCCCGTAATAACGGGCTTGCCGCGCAATGTGGGATTCATTGCCGATTCGCAAGAGGCAAAAAAGGCATCGCCGTCTATGTGTAGTATTGCCCTTGGAAATGAACGTATCGACAGCGACATATCAGTATCGGCGTATAACGGCAGATACTACGGCTTCAATTTGCAACTCGGTCTCAGGATATATCGGCTTATATTTTTTATTTGCGGGCTCTAAGTAAAGTTTTCCGTTCTTGGAACGCAGGTATTTCATAGTGTAGTCACCGTCTACCTGTGCAATAACAATTTGCCCTGTCTTTGCTTGCTTTCCTCGCTCAACAAGAACCATGTCGCCCTCCATAATCCCTGCATCAATCATCGAGTCCCCTTTTACCTTAAGCATGAAGGTGGCTTCCTTATTCGCTATCAAAAACTCGTCCAAGCTCATCGTGTCGATAAGTTCTTCTTCGGCCGGGGACGGAAACCCCGCCTCTACGTAGCCAAGAAGCGAGAGCGTCCCATAGAGTTTCTTTGGAATTAGTTTCCCCTTTTTATCCTTTGAAAGAACTCCGTCCTTAATAAACTTTTGAACCATGAAAAAAACCGGAGCTTTTGAGGTATAGCCGTATATTTTCATCATCTCGGAATAAGTTGGCATCCGACGATGTTCTTTGTAGAAAAGGCGCAATTTAACTGGCGATTGCATCTATTTAGAGTACTAGAACGTTCGTTCTAGTACAAGAAATCCGAAGTGGAAAACGGTTGTGCGCCGGGTAAGCTTGTCCGCTACGCGGACGCCGGGAAGCTTTCAAGGTACGGACGCCCCGCCGGGGCGAATTTTTACAAGACAGGCTTCGCCAGTCTGCCTTGCAGGATTCTCACTTTCTTCTATCACCACCAGCACAAATAAAAATACCTGCCGCGAGGCAGGATTTTTATTTGTGCGCCGGGTAGGATTCGAACCTACGTAGCCCGAAGGCGCTTGATTTACAGTCAAGTGCGATTGACCACTCCGCCACCGACGCATGTTCTGCGAACATGCTCTCCGGTGGCGGCCCACCTCGTGCCTGTTCGCAATGCTCACATCGGCACGTTCCTCTGCAGCCTACGGCTGCCGGAACCGGGAGAAAAGCAAAGCAGTTTGCTTTTCTCCCACCGACGCGTTTCGCCGCAAACCCAAAGGCTCACTGACGCGAGACAGCTAGAATAGCATTTTTTCTAGCTTTTTGTACCCGCCCCCACCTTTGCGCGATGCGGCTTCGTGGTGCGCGCGGTTTTCTTTACGTCAAAAACAAACTCGTCTCCTTTCATCCCTACCATCACCGTGCCGCCTTCCATAACGCCTTGGGAGACCATGAACGATGCGACGGGCGTAAGAATCTTGGACTGAATAAGGCGCTTCAACGGGCGTGCGCCGTAGTGCGGGTTGTAGCCTTCTTTCGCAAGATACGCATACACCTCGGGATTGATTTCCAGCTTAATGTCTTTGCCTTTGAGGCGGTCTTCGACGATTTTCACCTGCATGTCCACGATGCGTTTAATCGCTTCCGCGGAAAGAATGTCGAAAATAATGATCTCGTCGAGGCGGTTCAGGAATTCGGGACGGAAGTAATCCTTAAGGCGCTCCGTCACTTTCTCCTTCACGACTTCGTACTGGCCCTTGTCGTCTCCCTGCGCGGTGCTGAAGCCAAACGAACTCATCTTATCGATGAATTCCGCGCCGATGTTCGAGGTCAGAATAATGATGGTGTTTTTGAAGTTCACGCGTCTCCCCTTAGCGTCCGTCAGCTGACCGTTATCCAGTACCTGCAAGAGTATGTTGAATACTTCGGGGTGCGCCTTTTCAATCTCGTCGAAGAGGACGACCGCGTACGGGCGATGGCGCACTTTCTCGGTGAGCGTCCCTCCTTCTTCGTGACCGACGTATCCCGGAGGAGAGCCAATCATCTTCGAGACGGAATGCTTCTCCATGAATTCCGACATATCCACGCGGATAATCGCCGACTCGTCGTCGAACATGAATTTCGCCAATGCTTTCGAAAGCTCCGTCTTGCCGACACCCGTGGGACCAAGGAAAAGGAACGAACCGATGGGACGGTTCGGGTCCGCAATGCCGACTCTGGAGCGCTTCACCGCGTCCGACACGGATTTCACCGCCGCGTCCTGTCCCACAACCGCACCCTTTAATTCTTCTTCCATACGAGCGAGTTTCTTCGCTTCTTCTTCAAGCATGCGCGACACCGGAACGCCGGTCCACTTCGAAACGACCTGCGCGATATCTACGTCGGTTACTTCCTCTTTAAGGACGCGCCGCGAGCGCTGGAAACGCTTCAGCTTTGCCAATTCCTCATCAAGTTTCTTATTCAAGGTCGGCAGCGTGCCGTAACGAATTTCCGCGGCGCGCGCCAAATCCGCGCGGGCTTCCGCCGATTCCGCTTCGTTTTTGGACTGGTCGATTTCTTTTTTCAGTTTCCCGATTGCCGCCAAAACTTCCTTCTCGTTCTTCCACTTCACTTCCAAGTCTGCCGTTTCCTGACGCAAATCGGCTACTTCTTTCTCAATCCCCTTGATACGGGTTTTGGTATTCTTGCCTACCTTATCGGCTTCGTCTTTCTTCAATGCCGCAAGCTCAATCTCAAGGCGGCGGATTTTTCTGTCGGTTTCTTCGAGCTGCGGCGGCTTATTTTCCAGAGCGATTTTCATCGCGGACGCGGCCTCATCGATAAGATCCACCGCTTTGTCAGGCAAGAAACGGTCCGTGATATAGCGGGAAGAAAGTTCGACCGCAGCGACTATGGCATCGTCCGTAATGCGGACGCCGTGATACAGCTCGTATTTTTCGCGAAGTCCGCGGAGAATCGCCACGGCATCTTCAGTCGAAGGCTCCTGCACGTAGACAGGCTGGAAACGGCGCGTCAAAGCCGGATCGCGCTCAATGTGCTGCTGGTATTCCTTCAACGTCGTCGCGCCGATGATGCGCATATCGCCGCGCGCCAAGGCGGGCTTCAGCATGTTCGATGCATCCATTGCACCCTCGGCCGCGCCCGCGCCGACCAGCGTGTGAATTTCGTCGACGAAAAGAATCACCTTCCCTTCAGCCTTCTCCACTTCCTTCATTATCGTCTTCAGGCGTTCTTCGAATTCGCCGCGGTACTTAGTGCCCGCAATCAAAAGTCCCAAATCCAGAGTGAGAAGCTCTTTATTTTTGAGAGACTCAGGAACGTCGCCGACCGCCATTCTTTGCGCCAAGCCCTCCGCAATTGCGGTCTTGCCGACGCCCGCTTCGCCAATGAGTATCGGGTTGTTTTTCGTGCGGCGCGAAAGAATCTGCACCACGCGGCTGATTTCGGTATCGCGCCCGATAACGGGATCGAGCTTATTTTCCTGCGCCAATTTCGTCAGGTTCCTGGTGTATTTGGTCAGCGTCCGCATTTTCTTGGGTTCAGACGGTTCGGCGTTTCTGCCCGAGCGGAATTCCTGAATGACCGAAACGACCGCGTTTCTGTCTATGCGGAAGCGGTTGAATATTTCCGCGGCTGGACCCGGGTGCTGCAAGACGCCGAGGAACAGATGCTCGACCGCCACAAACGACTCATTGAATGAGGTTGCGATTTTCACCGCCGCCTCGAGTGCCTGCGCCAAGTCCGGCGTGAGGTAGAGCTGGTAGCTCGGGGAAAGAACGGAACCTGCGGGCGGAGCTTCCAAAAGGTCGATGACCGAATCGGTGAAAAGAACAGTATCGACGTCCAAGCGTTCAAGAATGGCGACGACGGGCGACTCTTCCTGCATCAAAAGCGCGGCGACAAGGTGGAGCGAGGAAACGTGGTTTTGTCCGCGTTCAATCGCAAGCTCGTGCGCTTTCCGCACCGCTTCTTTCGCTTTCGTCGTGAAGTTTCCAAAGGGAGGTGGCATAGGCTAATTATACCAAAGAGGCATAGAGTAAGAAACGGACAGAGAGGCAAATTCTTTCGCGGTTACTGAACCGCGGCAGTAGATGTGCCTTGGACGGCGCCCTGCGCAGAAAGAACCGCGCCGATGTCGCTTGCCGCAACGAACGAACCGCGTCCGTTCAATGCTGATGCGCCCGTATACACGCCCACCAAGTCGCCGAAAATGTTCATCAAAGGAGTGCCGGGTATGATGTCCGCGGTAATATTCGTATCTATGGTGCGTACGGAAACTTTGTTCTCTTTTCCGACGTCGGCAAGTGCGGATTTGGATGCCACCGCTCCGATTGAGACGCGTTCCGAAGTCACCGACACAAGAGCGATAACGGTCTGACCTAATTTGAGAGCGTTCGCATCGCCGACTCTGTAGGGGGCGCCCGGCGGAGTGGAAGAGGCGTCTTTCGGTCCGAGAACCGCGACGCCGAGCGTCGGGAATTTCTGCACGACGCTGAATACCGCTTCGCCGTTTGAAAACGAAACGAGATGGTCCTTATCGACTAACGATGCATCGGTCAAAATGAGTCCGTTGCCTATTTCAGCCGCAAGCCCCGAAACGGGAGAGGTGCTTGCCGTATTCTGATGCACGCGGCCGGTCTTGCCGAATGATTGCGCGATTGAAGCCGTGATGAGGTCGTCCTCTTTTACGACAACGGTCGTTTCTTTCACCGTCGTGGTCTTGCCTCCCGAATCAGCGGGGACGATTGTTTCAATCGTGCGCTCGACGACCTGATTCACCGTATTCGTAACCGCGGGCGGGGCCTGCGCCAAGAGAGACACGGTCACGATGCCGGTCGCGATTGACGTGACGAACGAAACGAGGAGCGCGAGAAGTATGATCTGCGTCGTCGACAGTTCCTCTATGTCCATGGAAAACAGTATAGCGCGCCTCAAGGACGGAAAGGAAATAAAAAACCGCCCTTTTCGCGTACGCGAAAAGGGCGGCGTAAAGTGGGCGCTGTTATTTGCCCAAGAACGCCATCACCACGAAAAGCGTGAGTGCACTTTGTATTAAAAGAGAGAGCGTCATATTGGGTATTATACCCTTTATGACGTAAAAGTCAAGATTTTCTTACGGACAAACCTGCGACTTTCTTCTAAAACTATGGATTTGGGCTGCTATGGGCAGCT
>CAYZDT010000021.1:0-8714 GCA_964477415.1 uncultured Candidatus Saccharibacteria bacterium
GTTCCCAAAGCGGTCGCACTGTCATGAATATAGATTGTCCGAGTGCGTTTGCGTGCCCTGGAGGTGGCACTTGTCCGTCACGGGAAAAAATTATTGTTAACGAGGCGCTCTATGCCACATGTTCGGGAGCTTTGCGTAACGCTGCGTGCAATATTGCGACAGCACATCAGATTTGGAATAATAACGGTCAGAAGTTTGATGGCGGTGGAAGAAATCCTGTTTGGAGCGCAGCGCGAGCTTGTGGCGTCAATTAATAATTATGAATAAATCATTTTTACTACTTGGAGTACTCATTATCGTTCTGATAGGTGTATTGACTACCTTCCTTCTATATTCAGCGCCTGCAGCGCCGACAAGTATCGATGGGTCAGAAGATCCGTTCACACTAAGTGATCCGTTTGCGTCGTCGCAGGGTCGTGGTTCAACACAGGGATCTGATCGAATACCCGAAAATGCTGCTACAAAAAAAATGAGGGAGGAAATCACCAAGTCGATTACGCCACAGATGATTGGTCAAGACAAATTCTATGAACTCACCGCCTCGGAAACGGCTTCGTCTTCTCCATACGTCGTCTACTATTTTGAGGAAGACAGAAGCGTGCAAGTTATTCTCTATGAGCAACCAATAGGAAAGACACGACGATTTGCTGAGAACGAACTGTTATCAAAATACTATCTGTCTGAGCAAGAGGCATGTACGCTCACGTATCAAGTCACTGTGCCGTTTTCGGTAGATGAAGAGCATTATGGAACAAACCTTGGTTTCAGCTTCTGCCCTGGTAGTGTAGTTTTGACGGAGATTTGACCTTTAGTCACTTATTCGGTAAGGTGTACGTTCATGTCGCAAGATAACTTGGTTAAACTTAAATCCGCTTCAGGGCACATTGTCTGGTCGCGAAAGAATAAGAAAAAGCTTGCAAATGCAAAGCTTTCTTTGAAGAAATACAACCCAAAGACCAGAAAGCGAGAGGTATTTAAGGAAGCGAAGAAATGAGAAAATCCGCCTTAGAGGCGGGTTTTTATTTACGTCGTTGATTCTCAGACGTTTCGCGCAGACGTCACCCAGACGTCTTTGCGAATCATTGCGGGCGATGAGGGAATCGGTCACAACTCTCACTTCGTTCGGTCGCGACCCCACCTCAGTGCACATGCACTTCCGGCCTTCGATTCCTCACACTCCTCGCAATGTTGTCTCGCGCAGACGTCACCCAGACGTCTTTGCGAATCATTGCGGGCGATGAGGGAATCGAACCCCCGCTAGAGGTTTTGGAGACCTCCGTTCTGCCACTAAACTAATCGCCCTTCGAACCGATTCTGCATTATACGCCCTTCTTCCGCAAGCCGAGGTGCCTTTCTGTCAGAGCGGTAACTTTGTCGATCTCGATCGGTTTAAGCCAAACAATCGATTTGTTTTTTTTGAACCACGTCATCTGACGCTTCGCATACGCGATAATGTCCTTCTCAAGATTCGCGAGCATTTCAGTGCGTGTTGTTTTGCCCTGAAGATGAAGTGCCATGTGGCGGTACTCGAGCCCTAGCTCATTCATCCGTTTGTATGAAAGCCCGGCGGCATGGAGACGCTTCGCCTCGTTGAGCATGCCCGCCCGCATGCGGGCCTTTAGCCGCGCGCGTATTTTTTTCGCAAGCTCGTCGTGCGGGACGTGCAAGCCTATGTACAGCGCGTCATATATTTCCTTCGGTTTCGTTTTCGGCACGCGGCCGAGAGCTGAAGCGATTTCTATTGCGCGAATGAGGCGGACGGGGTTATTTCTGTCGATTTCCGCATATCGTTTCGGGTCGAGCTTTTTAAGCCGCGCCCGCAGCTTTTCAAGCGGCAATTTTGAAAGCGAGGCGCGCAGCTTTTTGTCCGGCGGCACCTCCGTAAGCGGAATCAGTCCAAGCATGGTGTCGATGTAAAACCCCGTTCCGCCCGCGACAACCGGAATTTTGCCGCGTGAAGCAATGTCTTCCGCCGCTTTCCGCGCATCAGAAACGAAGAGCGACGCGGAGTATGGGTGCCGCGGATCAGCGACCGAAAGCATGTGGTGGGGAACGCCCTGCATTTCCCGCTTCGTCGCTTTACCCGTGCCGAGGTTGAGCCCTCTATACACCTGACGCGAGTCCGCGGATACCACTTCACCGCCTACCTTGCGCGCCAATTCGACGGCGAGTCCGGTTTTCCCTGAGGAGGTCGGGCCCGCGATGACTATAATTTTCCGCATTCCGTAAAGCATAGCGGGAAGGAGCCGTCGAGGGAATAGCGGGAACACCGGTCTGTTATACTGTTTTTAGTTACTAAATCACTATCCGCTTCCGTATTCCTATGGCGAACCAAGAACCAGCAGCCCTCCCGAGTTACGACAGCCTCGTGAAAGTCGGCCACGAAGTGCCCGATTACGAGTTTGAGATCTATCAGGACGACAAGATAAAAACCGTACGCTTCTCGGATTACAAAGGGAAGTGGCTTATCGTCGTCTTTTATCCCGCCGACTTCACGTTCGTGTGCCCCACGGAGCTTGAAGAGTTAGCGGAGAATTATCCCGAATTCAAAAAACTCGAGGCGGAAGTCATCAGCGTTTCCGCGGATACCGTGTTCACCCATAAAGCGTGGCATGACACGTCGCCCGCCATACAGAAAATCGAATATCCGATGGCGGCCGACCCGGCAGGGCGTTTGGCGCGCGGCTTCGGCGTCTACATCGAACCGAACGGCATTGAACACGCGGAAGACGAGGGGCTTGCGCTTCGCGGCACGTTTGTCATCGATCCCGATTTGGTTTTACGCACCATGGAAATACACGACAACGCGATAGGCCGCTCCGCAAAAGAATTGGTTAGAAAACTGCAGGCGGCGCAATTCGTGCGCGCGCACGGCGGACAGGTATGCCCCGCGGAATGGAATCCCGGCGACGACACCCTCAAGGGCGGCGATTTGGATCTTGTCGGAAAAATTTAATTCGTGTCCTCAGACAGTACCAAGCTGAATACCGCGTTTGCAAAGTCCGGCGCCGTCATCGGCTATATTCCGCTTGCGGGCGAGCCCGCGTATGACGAGTATCTTGCCGATTCCGGATTTCCTGCGGCGTCGTATGTCGTTCCGCCTTCAAGAAATCCCGACCCGTTTGATGCCGCCAAAGAACTTTCTGAAACGTATGCGGGGAAGCGGGTGATTATTCTTCTTCCCGGTACGGCGTTCGACGAGTCGGGTACGCGGAAAGGGCGCGGCGGAGGATGGTATGACCGGCTGCTTTCAGCAATCCCCGAAGAATGGGTCAGGGTCGGCGTACTTCATTCTGATTCGCTTCATGATGAACCGCTTGAGAGAAAAAGCTGGGACGAGCCCGTAGACTTTCTGCTGATTCTCGGAGGGTCGGCGGCGCGCGTTATAGAAACTCATGCCCGAGGCGGGGATGTGGTACAGTCATAAGCGTATGCAGGGGCAGGCGAAATACGACGCGCGCGCGAAGAAAATCAATTCGCTTCTGTGCGTCGGTTTGGACCCCGACATCGCTAAAATCGGAGACGAGTTCCGCAAAAAAGAATATCCGCAGTTCGAGTTTAATAAGCGCATTATCGACATAACCGCTCCGTACGCCGCCGCATTCAAGCCGAATGCGGCGTTCTATGAAGCGCGCGGCGAATCGGGCTGGCGGGAATTGGCAATGACTATCGAATACCTGAACTCGAACTACCCCGACATTTTTACGATTTTGGACGCTAAGCGCGGAGACATCGGCAACACGAATCAAGGCTACGTCAGATCGGTATTCGACGAGATGGGTTTCGATGCGATTACGCTGTCGCCGTACATGGGCGAAGAGGCGCTTAAACCGTTTCTCGAGCGGGAAGACAAAGTTTCAATCATTCTCTGCCGGACATCGAACGTCGGGAGCGGCGAGTTTCAGGATTTGGAGGTCGGCGGGGAGCCCTTGTATCTGAGAGTAGCGAAGCGCGTCGCAACACACTGGAACGCCAGAAGAAACTGCATGCTCGTCGTCGGCGCCACGAAACCCCAGGAACTGCGGAGGGTTCGCGAAGCGGTCGGCGACATGACGATCCTTATGCCCGGCATCGGTACTCAAGGCGGAGAAGTGAAAGAGTCCGTTATCGCGGGACAAAATAAGGACGGCATGGGGCTCATCGTGGTCGTCGGGCGGAGCATCATATTCGCCGAAAATCCGGTAGAAGAGGCGAAAGCGGTTATGAAAGAAATAAACGCGTCCCGATAATGTATAAGTTTCTCGTTTCGATCCTCTTCACGTTCCTCAAGGACCCTGAAAGCGTGCATCATCTGGCGCTTCTCTACCTCCGTTTTTTAGGACTTCCGCCGTTCAATGCGATTGCGCGCGCGATAAATACGCTTCGTTCGCCGCTTCTCGTGCAGGAAGTGTTCGGTATTAGATTTAATAATCCCGTCGGCATTGCCGCGGGTTTTGATAAAGAGGGCAAGGTAATTCCGGGCCTTGAGGCTCTCGGCTTCGGATACGTAGAGGTCGGCACGGTAACTAAATATCCTCAGCGCGGCAATCCGCGCCAGAGAGTATTCAGATTCGACAATGAGCGCGCTGTCATAAACCGTATGGGTTTCAACAACCGGGGCGCGGATGCGATGGTAAAAAGCCTCGTGGGGCGGCGCGCAGGCATGCCGGTCGGCGTATCCCTCGGCAAATCGAAGCTGGTTGAACTTGAAGATGCGCCGAAGGATTATCGCTACTCGTTCTCCGAGCTCTACAACCAGGGCGACTATTTCGTCGTGAACGTATCTTCACCCAACACGCCGGGTTTGCGCGAGCTACAAGATAAAAAACATCTCGTGGCGATTCTTTCGTCTTTGAACGAATTCAGGAACGCGCAGGCCGCAAAGAAGCCTTTGCTCGTTAAAATAGCTCCCGATTTATCGTACGAAGCGATAGATGAAGTTCTGGATGTATGCCGCGCTGAACGCATCGACGGCATCATTGCGGTGAATACTTCAGTCGGCAGGAGGAACGTCTCGAAAGAAGCGGCATCGGTTGCGGGCGGGCTTTCGGGAGAGCCGATAAAGAAAATGGCGACCGACATCATCCGCTACATCCATAAGAAAAGTCCGGAGATGACGATTATCGGCGTCGGCGGCATTTTTACCGCGGAAGACGCATATGAAAAAATAAAAGCAGGAGCGACTTTAGTGCAGGTCTATACGGGGTTCATTTATGAAGGGCCGGGTATCGCGGGAAAGATAAACCGCGGTCTTGTCGAACTTCTGAAAAAGGACGGATACGCGAATATATCGGACGCGGTCGGGAAAGGATAGCGGTCACGAATCACTAAGTATTTTGCTCGAAAAACTCGCAAAATACTAAGTGTTCTCGACCCCGCCTCGCAGTCGCTTCGCGACAATGCTCCGGCCGGCACTCAATCAAAAAACCTTCAGCAGTGAAGGTTTATTTGTATAGAGTGCCCGGGGAGAGAATCGGTCACGACTCTCGGTTCACCTTCGTTCGCCTCGGTCGCGACCCCGCCTCGCGGTTTTGCGAGACGCAAAACATCGCTCCGGCATTCGATTCTCTCACACGCGCTCGCAGGAGCGCGCTCCCACGCAATACTTCGTATGTGCCCGGGGAGAGAATCGAACTCTCACTACTTTCGTAACACGATTTTGAGTCGTGCGCGTCTACCAATTCCGCCACCCGGGCAGTGGGATGTTGAGATATCCTAGCGCATTTCCCCGCGATTCGCCATGCTAAAATCCCTGCATGTCGCAGTTTCAGGGAGACGCAATATTTTGGGTTGAGGTCGAAAAAATACGCCCGAACCCGTATCAGCCGCGAACTGAATTCGACGAAGCGCGTCTCAAGGATTTGTCCGATTCAATCCGCCAGTACGGCGTTTTGCAGCCGTTGGTCGTGACGCGCCACGAAGAGGAAAAAGACGGCGGCGGGCTGGTTACGTTTTACGAGCTTATTGCCGGCGAACGCCGCTTGAGGGCCTCGCGTCTCGCGGGTCTTTTGCAGGTACCCGTTATCATCCGCGCAGGAGAAGAAAACGAGCGCACGAAACTGGAACTCGCGATTATTGAGAACCTCCAGCGCGAAGATTTGAATGCCATCGACCGCGCACGCGCGTTTGAACGCCTCGCGAAAGAATTCAGCCTCAATAATACCGAGATAGGTAAAAAGGTCGGCAAGAGCCGCGAGTACGTCTCGAACTCTTTGCGTCTTTTGACTCTGCCGGACGAGGTTCAGCAAGGCCTGAGGGAAGGAAAGATATTCGAGGGGCATGCGCGCGCCCTCTTGATGCTTGAAGGCAGGAATGAGGAAATGATGGCGCTTTTCCGCGACATTCAGACGCGCAAACTTTCCGTCCGCGACGTTGAAAAACTGACCCGCGAAATCGCGTGGGATCGCGCGAGAAAGCGGGACGTAAAGCCTGAAATACAGGCGATGGAGAAGGAATTGGCGGAGTCTTTAGGCACCGCGGTTGAGATACGCGAAGAAGCGGCCGGAGGGAAACTCATCATTAACTATTTCTCGTCCGAAGATTTGGAGGCGATTCTTCTCAAAATACGCCATACCGAAAGCGCACAGGCTCCCGTGGCGCCGCTTTCAAAGGATTTGGAGGACGATTTTTCCGTCGAGAACTTCTCTATCTGATTATTCCGTCCGCCTCAAGCTTGGTGAGCATGTTTCTGATGTGGTTTTTGGCGCCCGACGTTTTCGCATAGTCGAGCCATTTCTTGTGGGGTACTGCGGATTTTTTCGTTATGATTTCGACAATATCGCCGTTTCGAAGTTCCGTTCCTAATTGCGCCATTTTTCCGTTTATCTTGGCGCCGGACATCGTATTGCCGACGTCCGAGTGAATCGTGTACGCAAAATCAACCGGTGTCGCTCCCGAAGGGAGGTCGATAACGTCGCCCTTTGGGGTAAATACGAACATGCGCTCGGCAAAAAAGTCTTCTTTGAGCGCGCGTTGGAAGGCGCGTTGCTCCCTGAATTCGCTCGCCGCCTGATTCAACTCCGACAGCCACCGCGGCAACGGGGCCGCGACGCCCGCGCGGTGCATCTTCATCAAGGACGGAATGAATTGCCATGCCCACGCCATGCCTGATGTTTTTTCGGGCCCCGAAGGCGCCTTATACGAGAAGTGGGATGCAACGCCGAACTTGCTTTCGCGCTGCATGTCCTCCGAACGTATCTGAATTTCAACAATGAGTTTCTGCGGAGTAATGATGGTCGTGTGAAGCGAGCGGTAACCGTTCGGTTTCGGCGCCGCAATATAGTCTTTTACGCGTCCGAGTATAGGACGCCACAACGAATGCACGATGCCCAAAGTCTTGTAGCAGTCTTCGACCGACGGAACGATGATGCGGATTGCCAAAATGTCGTATACGCGGTCGATGTCGTTGTCTTTTCGCTCCAGCTTGGAGGCGAAACTGTGGACGTTTTTGACGCGCGATTCCGTTCTGAAATTTTTAATGCCGTTTTCAGCAAGCGTCTTCCGCAGTTCCTTCATGGTTTCCGAGAGCGCCTCTTTGGTTTTTTCCGCCTTTTCGGACAGGAAGTTCTGCATCTCGCCGTACTTTTCAGGTTCAAGGGTCTTAAACGCCAAGTCCTCAAGCTGCGCTTTCAAGACGCCGATGCCGAGGCGGGCGGCAATAGGCACATACACCTCCTTAGTCTCAAGGGCGATGCGGCGCCGTTTTTCGGGATCGACGTACTGCAGGGTCTCCATGTTGTGCAGGCGGTCGGCAAGTTTGATGATGATGACGCGAATGTCGTTTGCGGTCGCGACGAGAAGGCGGCGAAGCGATTCGACGTGTCTCTCGACGCCGCGGTATTTAAGTTTTGAGAGCTTGGTAACGCCCTCGACCATCGCGGCGACGTTCGTGCCGTACCTGTTCTCAATTTCTTCAAGCTTGACCGGCGTGTCTTCAATCGTGTCATGGAGGATGCCCGCGATGATGGTGTCGCGGTCCATGCCGAGCTTAGCAAGGGTGATTGCGATAGCGCGCGGGTGGACTATGTACGGCTCGCCCGATTTCCTTTTTTCTTCTCCGTGCGCCTTCTCCGCAAAGTCGTAGGCGTCCCGTATCAGTTCAACGTCTTTCGCCGAAGGCGAATGCATCTCGCTCAGTATCTCGTCCGTCTGATGCGCCATAGCGTCAAGTGTATAGAAAATCCACCGTTCGGTCTAGAACGCGCATAGTGCGGATGTACCATAGAACTATGGTAACCGCCGAACGAAGACGAAGAGGGGAGCTTCTCATGGAAGACCGGCATCTCCGTATTGAACGGCGCGCTCTTGAGTACGCTCTTTCTCACGGCCAATTTGACGGCGAAGAAGAACGATTACATCTGTTAGAAGACAGGAGAAGAGTGACCGGCATGATAGAGCGTATCAATGGAAAGCTCCAGCTGGTATACTCGCGTCATGAGTGAGGGCAAGCAATTCGTCCGATATTTTCCGTCCCGCGGAGGGCCTATAGTGCTCAACCTGACCCGCATGAGGCTAGAGATTATAGCGGGTGAAATTCGTACGCACGGCATGGTGCGCACGTTTCAGAACGGCGAAACGCCGCTCTATGACGATGCCGCTTTGACATTGGGAGAAGCATCGCGCCGGTTTATACAGACGTTGGTCGGCGTTCCGTTTGCGCGCAAAAACCGCGCAGCGGCACGGCGCGCCGGTTAAATCGTTTTCAAAAGTTCGACGGCGCGCTTAGGGTCAATTGT
>CAYZDT010000022.1:0-8705 GCA_964477415.1 uncultured Candidatus Saccharibacteria bacterium
TATCCGCGATTATGCCGATACTCCTTTCGACCTAGTCATTCTGGGCGATTCGCTCTATTATCTCGGCGATACGAAATTCCCTGAAGAATTTAAAGGCGTCATTAGGAACATTTCAAAGCTTGTGGCGCCTGCGGGAAACCTTCTTATGGCGAACCATATTGCAACCGGAAGAACCGAAGACGTAGCGCGAGGGTATGAACGGCAGTTTGCTGAAAACGGACTCAAAGTCGTGAAAAGCGAGATATACGCGGAAGGGAAAAAACGGTGGCTTTTGAGCGTCTTGGAGCGCTCTAACTGAATATATCGCTCTTCATATTCGTCACCTCCCCTTTCGCGTCTTCAAGCGCGACATACGCTTCCGGTGCGCCCCTCTTTTCAGCGACATACATGATTTCAAATCCGACTCCGGGGAATTTCGTAACATTGAAACGGAACGGCGTCTTTACGAGCTGAAAACCGACCCCGGCTTCGCGAACGACGCGAAAACCCGCGCGCTCAAGGACGGTTCGCATCGTATACCGAGAAAAGTCGTAAAAATGTTCGGTGTGTTTTGATTTCGAAACGCGCTTTTTAAACGAATGATAGAAAATATTCAAAATATTCTCCCAATAATAATTCGGATTGGGCGACGTAAGAACGAGGACGCCGCCCGTTTTTAAGACGCGGTTTATGTCAGCCAAGAGTTTCAAGGGCTTCGCGACGTGCGCCAAAGTGCAGCCCATCGTGACGGCGTCCAACTCCCCGTCCTTAAACGGCAGCGGCTCGGTATTCAAATCGGCGATAAAAGTATCCGCATACGGCGCCGGCTCCGCCACGATATCCACGCCGTAAATCTCTGCTCCGGTTTCCGCGAGTTCGCGATTCGGCCATTGCGCATATCCGATATCGGCGACGCGACGCGCACCGCGTTTCTTTATTTCTTCCGCAATCAGAACGTTTTTAATATTCATAGAGCGTTTCGTATTATACGAGCGCGCGCATCCCACGTATAGTTCTGCGCCTTCGCTGCGGCGTTACGAGCACGGGTCTTTGCTTCCTCCGTATGAGTCAACGCATCGGTAACCGCGCGAGAAAGAGACTCCGGCGAATCGGCCGTAAAGAAAAATGCCGAGCCGTCGTCCAAAACTTCGCGTACCGCGGGTACGTCGGAAGCGGCGATAGGCGTTCCGCTTGCCATATATTCAAAGAGTTTCATAGGAGACGTATAGACCGCTGAATCAGAGTCTTTTGACGAGTTCGGGAGAACCAGTATGTCCGCCGCGCGCAGATACTTCGGAACATCCGCATGAGGAACGCGTCCGAGGATTCTCACGTTCGGCGAAGCGCCCCACGCCGACTTGAATTCGACTATATCTCCTTCAGTGCCGCCTACAAAGACAAAAGACACATTCGGCATCAAAGGCGCGGCGGCGGCGAACGTACCTGCCCCTTTTCTCAGGTACAAATGCCCCGCATAGAGCGCGATGGAAGATTCGGGACTGAAGCCGAGCGTTCGGCGCGCTTCTTCCCGCGAATCGGCTATATCGAAAGCGTCCGCGTCGACGCCGTCCGGAGCCACGATTATTTTCTCCGGAGAAACGCCTGCGGCAACGTATGCCGCGCGGAGGCCATTCGATATGACGACGAGGCGATACGCGCGCCGCGCAACGAACCCAGATACGGCGTTCGGTCCCGCGTGCGCCTCAAAAACGAGGCAACGCCCCAGAAGCACGTACTGAAGAAGGACGAGCGCGTCTCGCGAATATACGATATCGGCATCCCAAAAGCTCTTAAGGAAACGAACGCGCTCGGCAAACCACAGGAGCGAAAAGAAAAATCCTAACGGACCGAAGGAAAGCGCATCGGGAACGTTAAGGCGACGGAATGAGAAATTCTTTTTGAGTCCGTAAAAAGAAAACGGATCTTCCTCTGCTTCCCGCGCGCGGCGGGACGGAACAACGAGTTCAACCTCTGCACCGCTTCGGGCAAACGCCGCACACGTCTCAAGTATCTGCAGTCCGTACGCGCGCGGCGTGGGAATCCGCGCGCTCGCCAGATAAAGTATCCGCATACTGGATTATTGCTTTGACCAAACGGTCCGATTCACGTAGTCGGTATAGCCGATGATTATGCGTAAGACTTTCTTCGAAACGTTCAAAGGGCGGTAATCTTCGGGAATCGAGAACACGCGCTCCCCTCCTTCGGCGTGCGCCAAGGCGACCTCAACCGCCTGCAATACGCGCTCAGGGTTGAGGCCTGCGGTGATGACGTTCGCTTCGTCCGCAGACTCCAGACGTTCATGAGTTTCGCGGAGCTGCACCGCGGGGATATTCAGCGTCGAACCCTCTTCCTGAATCGTACCGCTGTCGGTAATCACGCATTTCGCCTCTTTCTCGAGTTTGACGTAGTCGAAGAATCCGAACGGCTTCATCTCTTTTACCTGCGACGGCAATTTCACGCCGGATGCATCGAGGCGTTTTCTTGTGCGGGGATGAACTGAAAAGATAATCGGCAGGTTGTAGGTTTTTCCGAGTGAATCGAGTATTGATACAAGTTTTTCAAGGTGTGCCGGATCGTCAACGTTTTCTTCGCGGTGCAAAGAAAGGAGGAAATACCCGCGCGGCTCTAACTTCAACTCGGCGAGCACGTTTGAAGATTCAATTTCCTTGAGATGCGCCGCGATAACTTCCGGAGTCGGCGAACCGGTTTTGATAGTGCGGTCGGGAGCTAAGCCTTCGCGAATCAAATTCGCGCGCGAGTGGTCGCTATAGGGCATGTTGATGTCGGAAATGTGGTCGACGATGCGGCGGTTCACTTCTTCGGGAACGCGCATATCGTAGCAGCGGTTGCCCGCCTCCATATGAAATATCGGTATCTTTCTTCGTTTCGCCGCATACGCCGCAACGGCGCTGTTAGTGTCCCCCAGGACGAGAAACGCGTCCGGTTTTTCTTTCTCAAGAACTTCATCGACCTTGAGAATTGCGTTTGAAACCGACTCGGCGGCGGTCTTCCCCGCAGCGTTCAGGAAGTGGTCGGGTTTCCGCAGTCCAAGGTCTTTAAAGAAGACTTCATTCAGCTCGTAGTCGTAATTCTGACCCGTGTGCACGAGAATATGATCGGCATGCCTATCCAGCTCCTTGATAACCTCGGAAAGCTTGATAATTTCGGGGCGGGTTCCTATAACAGTGACTACTTTGATTTTTTTCATGAACTTGTTGATTTATACCATTTCCGGATAGGTGTCCGTATCTTCCGGATTATATAACTCGTTGGACCAGAAAAAGGTCACCAACTCTCCCTGCCCCGTATTCGTAATATCGTGCGCCATAAAGGTGGGCATGTCTATATACACTGGCGTATCGCCCGAAACAGGAAAAACATGAATTTTTTCGTCAAACAATCGCCTTAAACGGATTTCACCCGAACCTCCAATTACGGCAAAGCGTTCGATTTTTCTGCGATGGTAGTGACTGCCGCGGCGCATGCCCGTGCGCGTCGTTGAGAAAAATGCCTGCCCTTCAGTTCGGGTCTTAATGGTCTCAAAGAGCGTGCCCCGCTCGTCCGTGTGCGGATTGAACGGACGAGGATAAAATCCGTTCAGAAAGAGATGCGAACGAAGCGTGTTAAACAAACGAACGTGCGTCAGTGTTTTAAGTGACGGAACGATATCGGCCGCATACGAGTCGTAGGATTCCTTTAAGAACGCATAGATGTCGGCGACAGATGTCATCTCAGCGTCGAACAACACGTCGCCCGAGCGAGACTCGAACGCCGCTAAGACCGCCTGCTCCGCAACGTCCTGCACGTATACGAGCGGAATAACGGCGTCGCCGACCTGAGAACGTTCGCCTCGTGCTATTTCGTCCGCGAACGTCGATACGACGGATGACGCGCGCGGCGCACCCCACTCGCCGAATTCATTCGGAATGACCAGCACCGCCGCGCCCGTGCCGTGCTCGCGACTCCATGCATGCACTCGTTCTTCCGATTCCTTCATGGAGCGCCCGTACTCGTCTCCTCGGGTCCGGTGTATAGAAGATGCGAGGACCAGATGCGGAATCCGTTCAAGCGACGCGCACGCCGACAATAGACGCTCTAAGCGTCCTTGATTTACTTCGTATACTCCGCCGATATCGCTCGTTCTCGTCGCTTTACCCGTGTAAATGACGGCGTCGGCTCCTTGGAGCGCGGACGCTATATCTCCTTCGTCGAGGACATCCGTGTCTAACGATACCGCTTGCACGTCTTTTTCAAGCAGTAAGCGCCATCGGACGTGGAGGCCGAGGAAACTGTCTCCCCCCACTACCGCGATATGTTTCATCGTTTCTTGTACAAGTCGAGCTCCGACCGCACTTCTTCAAGCGATAGAACGAGTTTCTTGAGGGCGGCTTTCGACATTTGTACGGTATTCGCGGTTCCATATCCCTCTTCGGGAATATGAGCGCGCTTTACGCCCTTGAAATAGTACGCTCGGTAGTCGCGCCCGAGAGTTTCGGGAACGATCTTAAAGTAATCGCCGTGGTCAACCGCGCGTAGGCGCTCTTCGCGGGAAATGAGAAACTCGTCGATCTTTTCTCCGGGGCGGATGCCGATATGTTCAATCGGTTTTTTATAATCAAATATTTCGGCGACGACTTCGGCGAGGTTCTGAACCGTAGTCGCAGGCGCTTTGCGGACATAGATTTCGCCGGGCTTGCCGCGCGTCAGCGCATACAAGACCAAATCGAGCGACTGCTCCAAGGTCATGACGAAACGGGTCATGCGCGGATCGGTAATCGTGATTGATTTCCCTTTCTGTATCCGCTCAATCCAGTACGGAATAATCGAACCGCGCGTGTACAGCACGTTTCCGTAGCGGGTGCCGCACACGATAGTCTTGCTGCCGGGACGGCGCGCAGCCGCAATCATGACGCGCTCCATCAACGCTTTGGTCATACCCATGACGTTTATCGGCGTTGCGGCTTTGTCGGTAGAAAGAATGACGACGCGCTTAACATTGTGGTCTATGGCGCTATGGATGACGTTATGGCTTCCCTCGACGTTTGTTTTCACGAGTTCGAGCGGAAAAAATTCACCCGTCGGAACCTGTTTCAGCGCGGCAGCGTGGAAGACATAATCAACTCCCGCCATCGCGTGGTCCAAGCTTTCCCTGTCGCGCACATCTCCGATAACAAACGCGAGTCGCGGATCATCAAACTGGTTACCCATGTCAAACTGCTTCTTTTCGTCGCGGCTGAAGATAATCACCTGCTTCGGGTTCAGGCGAAGCAGCGCTTCGGTCACGGCAGTGCCGAAAGAGCCGGTTCCGCCCGTTACCATTATTGTCTTGCCCTTTATCTGGGCGGCATAACGCTTAAATAGGTCTTTTTTTGCCATAGAAAAACGCGCTCTTGAATCAAACTAGCAAATAAGCCCTGAGGTTACAAGGATTATGTGGTGGCTCTCAAGACCACGTGACGCGACAGCCACTTCAAAGGAGGCAGCGCCGAGCAGAGTTTTTCGACAGAAAACGTAAGCCATCTGAAAAACGCAAATCTGTTGAGTATCAGAATAGCGGGACCGATATACGGACCGTCAATATAGCCGGCACCGCCGACATAATTCGGCTTCATTCCCGCACTTTCAATGAGTTCGCGGAACCGTTTGAGTGTGTATTGCTTCACGTGCGAATCTCCGTGCGCATCAAGGCTCTTAATCGAAAAGTCCGTCATCGGTGTAAATGGAGGTTCTTTGAATCCGTAGAGTATGCGTTTCCACAAAGTACCGCGCGAGTTCAAATTCGGCACGGTAAAAACGACGGTTCCCCCGGGCTTCATGACGCGCTTTATTTCCGCAAGAAGCGGCAGAGGGTCGGTCAGGTGTTCGATAACCTCGGAACAAATCAGCTTTGAGAACGTCGCATCCGGAAACGGTATCGCTCCCCCGTCTGTCGCAAGAAATTCGGTATTCGTAATCCCGTTCTCCGTCGCATGTGCCTTCGCCGCGTCGATAAAATCTTTTGCCACATCGATGCCGACGGCGCGTTTGCATTTTTCGGCGGCCGCAAATACCTGGTGCCCTGAAGCGCAGCCGACATCGAGAAATACGTCTTCGGGCGTCAGTTCAAGAAGGCGCATAATCTGGTATTCGCGCGCGCACCCGACAAGGCCTACCACGTTCGTAAGCTGATATTTATCGGTGAGGTACGAATGCGCCTTTCTTTTTGCAAACGCATCCCACATAGGGACGTATCCCGGAGTGCTGTTATCCATATCAGCGCAATGATAGCAGAAAATCCGCCAAACCTTTACCGAGACGATGGAGGTCGAATTTTTCCTCCGCAAGCATGCGCGCGTTTTTTGAGAGCGTGGCGCGGAGCGCCGGATTCTCAAGCGCGCGCAGAGCATCAGCGACTGCTGCAGTATCTTCGGGCGGAACGGTCATTGCGTTCTTGCCGTTCACGACATACGAACCGACATCGCTGACCAAGCTCACGATAAGTGCTTTCCCGAGAGCGGCATATTCAGGAAGCTTTGAGGGGAACGAATACTCGGTGACCATGTCTTTCGGACGAACGACCGTAAGAACGTCAGTTGCGGCAAGAAGCGCGGGTATTTCTGAATGCGGCTGCGTATCAAGCACCATGACCGCATCTTCAATTGCGTGTTTCCGCGCGTATGCGCGCACGTCTTCGCTGCCCGAGCTCGCGATAACGAGGAATTTGAATTTCCCCGGATTATTCTCAATCGCATCTTTAAATCCCTCTAAAACGGTTTCGACCCCCTGATACCATTTTGTGTTTCCTGCGTATCCCAGTAAGACCGCGCTGCCCTTCCATGACATAATCTCAGGCTTCGGAACCGTGTCGGTCTTGAAAAGCGAGGTATCGACTCCTACGGGTAGAATGTGAACGCGAGGAACATACGGCCGATAATACTCATACAAGGTGTGCGAACAGACGGTCGCAAAATGTGTTGCGCGAAGCATAAGACGCTCGAGCCACTCAAAAAAAGCGGTAACAGCTGCGATGCGCTTCTTGTATACGTGCTCTTCCTGGTAGCGGCGGCTATGGAAATCGATGCCGATCTTCGCGCGCGTCGCGATGCGGAGCCACGGCGCGTACCAAATGCCTGCCGATGTCTGCATATAAACGGCATCTATGCCGTTTATATTCACGAATGAAGAAAGCTGGGAAAAACGTGACAAAGGACGCGCAAGTTTCAGGGCCTTTTCTTGCGGCACCCCTTCTGGAGTATCGAAACCCGCGTAATATACGTCTATACCGTTTTTCAGAAGTTCGGCTATCTGATTGCGGGTACGAATAGGCGTACCGCGCGACTCATGCAGCTTTCCTGAAAAATAAACAAGCACTTTCATACGCAGACGCTATTTTACAAGAAACAGATAATATCCGCTCACCTGTTTTGAGCCTTTCGAGTAAAGGAGTCCGTCGAGCGCGCGCCCTGCAGCAAGAAATGCTTCTGACCTGCCCAAAGGAGTGAGCCGTATAAGCGTTTCAACAGGCAAGCGCACTGGACATATTTCAAATTTCGAAAATGGCTTAAAAAGCAACCTCAACGAGTCTTCCGTGAAGCGCCAATAGTCGCCGTAATACCCTTTTTCCGCATGATAGTAAAAAAGAAACGGAACTGAGATAAGACACATGCCGCCCGGCTTTAACACGCGGTGCAATTCCGCCGCCGCCTTAAACGGATTCTCGACGTGTTCCAATACGGAGAGGCAGATTATTGCCTCTTCCGACGCGTCGGGAAGCGGTAGGCTTTGTATATCTCCGACGATATCTGGGTGGTACGTATCCACATAATCCAGCACGCGATACGCGACTTTCTTTTCCGAAAGCAGTTCTTTTACCCACGTGTTTCTCGGATCGACGCGGCTTGAACGTGCGGCATCAATACGAAGCGTGCCACCGATATCAAGAACGGAGCCGACGGAGTCCGCGATGCGCCGCATTCGAATTCGGAAAAAATCTGCCGAGATGCCCATATATCGCAGTATGACTACTTCGCTACGCACGGGCAAACATCCGTAAAAAACGGCATTTGACGCTTTTTCCGATAAGCATAAGAGGTCCGACGGTTCGCCCGATTTCCGCTTCAATCGGCATTGAGTGCGCAAAGCCGTATCGGCAATAAATCCAGATTGATTTTACGGCTATAACGGCGGCGGCGCGGAGCTGCCAAAAAAGAGTTTTTATAAAAACACCCGTCGGAAGCGAGCAGATTTCGTTCACTTCGACATGGCGATAATGTTTCCGCTCGGCGCCGAAAATGTGTATATCGGATTTTGAGACGTACACATACCATGGATATGTGCATGCGCCCCAGCGCGTATTCGGCAAGAACTCCATGCGGTTATGAACCGCGCGCACGTAGCGCGCGCCGCTTTTTCGGTTGTAGAAACGCGGCTGATAGCCCGGATAATTCGATGAATGCAGTATTTCCTTCCCGTCTATAACAAGGCGAATCGGCACCTTATATACGAGCGGATCCGTCGCGTTTCCTGGACGTCCGGCAATATCCCCTATTTCGTCATGAAGCCCCTGCGAAATGCTTTCATCCGAATCAAGCATCAGAAACCAGTCATATTTCGCCGCGTCCATCATCTGATTGCGCGCTCCCGCCCCGTCCGCCAAGCGCCCGTCGCGGTATTTGTATTTTGCGTCCTGCAGTATGACGCGCGCGCCGTACGATTCGGCAATAGCGCGCGTGTCGTCGGTTGAACCG
>CAYZDT010000023.1:0-8569 GCA_964477415.1 uncultured Candidatus Saccharibacteria bacterium
AATGGAAATATCAAAAATACGGTCGAGGTTGATGATGGGCGAAAACCAGCTCTCGCCCAAAAAACGCGGGTATGAAATTACATAGAATGTCCGTACCAGCTTGTCGCCTAATGAAAGTTCGCGCGGGGTGATTTGCAAGGCCGACGGCGCGATGATGTCCGCGAAGTCGAGCTTTGCGGATTCGTAAATGTCGCGCGGCAGAAACGGAGTCAATTCTTCCTTCGCCGCCTCGCGCTTTCCTTGTAATAGGTCAAGAAGGTTCATAGAGGGCTTTCCTGATTTTGGACAATCGGCTTCTCCAATTCTCCCGGGTTGAATTGCTTATACAGAAGTTCGATGGCTTCTTCCGTGCCTAAAGGAACCGTACGGACGCCGATGCGGGCAAGACCCTGTTCAACGATTCCCATGCGTTCTTCAAGCTGGCTTTTGTGGTCTTCAAACCCCAATTCTTTCGGTTTGAGCTTTGCTTCCAAATCCCCCGCCCCTAAAAACGCGCCTTCAAACTGCTTCTTGATGTTTACAATCGGAGGGCTGTACGGCACGACTACGAAAAAACGCTTCGACATTATATTAGAGCGCTCCGTAAACGTTTTTATAAACTCGATATATTCCTGCACTTGGATTTTCATTAAATCCTCGGTCTGTGCCCCAAGGCGCTCCTCGAGGAGCGCAACATACGGACGAATGTCTAATTTCCGGGACTGTATGAAGATTTGAATCGAAAAATCAAGCGAGTTCAGAAAGTTTTGGAACTGGGCGATAATCGCCTGCTGTTCGTCGTTCGATTTCAGGGCAAAGTTTACGGATGATGCTAAAAGAACGCCCACCATGGTGCCGTCTTTCATGACCATAACGCCGCCGCGTACCTCTTTTATCGGTACGAATTGCTGCGCTGCAGCAGATTTTTTCGTTTTAGGACCAGATACAGCCATATATTCCTATAAAAAGTATAGCACCTGCCCGTGCGGAGGATGCGCGCAATGAGTTAAAATGGCGGTATGCAGTATCAGGTCCCGCAGTTTATCGAAGTCGAAGACAAAATATTCGGCCCCCTTACCGGATCGCAGTTCATATACGTCGTCGGCGGAATCGGATTCGCAATCGCTATGTGGCTTATGCTTCCGTTATGGGCGGCGGTTCTCCTCGGCGGTCCGGTTGCCGCGATAGGGCTTGCGTTGGCGTTCTGGAGAATAAACGACCGCCCGCTCATTATTTTTGTTGAAGCGGGATTTAATTATTTTTTCCGATCCAAGCTCTACTTGTGGGAAAAGAATGCGACAAAAGTCCCCGCCGAAACGCGCACCGAAAGAGATAATGACCCGGCGAAATTCGTACCTGCCGCCACCTCAAACAAACTCAAAGACTTGGCATGGAGCCTTGATATCAGCGAGCGGCGCGAAGAGGGCCAGTAACAAAATTATTCAGGACGCTCCCGGTAGGGGTCGGTGCCGGACTCGTACTGTACGGGAGTCATAGGTTTTGGCGCGGGCGTTGCGGTTTGAGCTGGAGCGGCCGGCGAAGGCGTTTGCTGAGGTGCAGCAGGTTTCGGCGGAGGAGTGGCGGCACTGAGAGAGGCCGTCTTAGCGGCTGGTGCGGAAGTTGCGGATACGGGGGCTGAGTCTGCTTGTGTTTCGGGCGGAACCGTAACCGTACGGGGTTGCGGGGCGCTTACCGTAACGGAGTTCAGCTTCTCAACTGCGATTGAAAGAGAGGGGGTTGTAACGAGAGGGGCAGGTTTTTGCGGAGCGGTAACCGGCGCCGGTTTTTCGGCCGCAGCCTTTCTTTCTTCTTCCGCGGCGCGTGCGGCCGCCGCTTCCCGAGCTTCCTCAGCCTTTAATTGTTTTTCAAATTCGGGTACAAAACCGTCTGCACGCTCCCTCTCCCCCATAGCCTCAAGCTCCCGGTCGGTTACGGGGGGCGGGAGAGGTTCGCCTTCTTCGGCTTCAACCTCGTCGTCGAGAATTCCTTCCTGCATTCTGCGCTTAGCTTCTTTGAAAACACGGTCATTTATATCCGCAACCAACTCGCGCGTCTTATCGTTTGAGAGTTCAGGGAGAAGCTGGTGGATATTCGCCTCAAATGCAGTTTCAGGTTCCAAACCTATAAGCGTAATATTTGTTACCTCGCTCACGGCAAATATCTGTCTGAAGTTCAGGCCAAGTTTCTTCGATATGCCCTGATATATGTTCATCAGCGCTTTTGAGCCGAGGAAATCGTAGATAGGGCGCGGCAACTTGCTTTTTGCTGCCGTTTTTTCTTCGTGAGTATGGTCTTTCATAGAACGTTATTACCCTGTTAAACTTGCCCGCGGCGCTCAAGCTTCGTCTGGCCGAGCTCAGTGTTGGAGTACGGAACGCGCATGCGGCCTTTGTCCGGAGGAAGCCCGGTTGCGAGGGTGTACGCCGTATTGTACGCATTCGGGTCGGCAGTTTCTGGGTCGAGAGGGCTTCCGTCTGGAGCGCGGAGCGTATCTCCATACAGCGGACCGTATTTTTGCCGGCGCAGTTCGTTAATCTCGTCGATCTCGTCTCTGGTCGGCCACCCGCCCATTTTCTCGACGACGTTGTCGTTCAGGAAGAGTTCGATTTCCGGGTCTTCTTTTTCAACAAGGTACGAGCGGCGGTTCGCGCGTATCCAGCGTTCGTCCCATCCGGACTGCATTTGCGCTATGGCGCTCGCAGTTTTACCGATGACCGTTGCGGGGCTGTAGGCGCGTTCGGGCGACACTAACTGCAGCTCTTCTTTCGGGTCTTTGCCGAGCATGAAGCCGTTCATACCCTCTTCTGCAAGTTGCTGGCGGTATGAAATGAATAGTTGCTCATCTCCGCGGGCGAACGCATCCGCCTCGGCTTTAGACATTTTATTATCCTTTACTTTTCGAATCATTTCCTTTGCCTGCGCATTCTTCTCGCGTACAGCCTGCATGCGCGCCTCATGGGCCTCCGCGCGCGCCTCCTGTTCGCTTTTACCCGCTCTGACTGCCGCCTCGTACGCAACTTTTGCAGGGGCGCCGAACGCGCCCTTGAAGTCTTGGGCGTAATTTTTATCCTTGGTTTCAAGGATGGCGCCGTAATATCGCTTCTGATCTTGCGCCGCGATACGCGCTTGAGCCGATGCGTTTTCGTTCGCCAATACGCGCTCGGCCTCTTTTATCTTTGTGTCCGCATCTTTCCACGACTCTTCAATCGCGAAGAAGTTGTCGGAGTCGGGTTTCACGGGCATGTAGTAGCTGTCCTTCAGTGAACCATCGTCGTTATAGACGTCGGCCATGCCCTGCACCGCATACGCTCCGGTCAGCGCACGCTGATGTTTGAGGTATCCTTCGCGTTTCAGGTTCGCCAAATCGCGCTGTTCGTACGCGCCGAATGCGCCGCGCGAGCCCAAGTACATGCCCGTCAGCGCGCCGCCGTTCCACATTGTCCGCATTTTGCGCAAGTGCTCGCCGACGCGGGACGTAATAAGGTCGGAGAATTCGCCCTTGTCTTTAAATCGCTTCATCGAATAGCGGTACGCGATAGACTGCAGTTCGTTGTATTCGTCGCTTCCTTCCAGTATCTCGCCTGACCGCACTTTTGCGTCCAAGTCCTCAATCATGTCCATCCACTCGCCGTGGCGCTGCTTGCGCATTTCGTCTTTAATGTCGCGCGGGATTTTTTCGTTCTTCATGAGCTCGTTGAAGTCATTCGAGTTCAGCATCGGCGCCCACTTTATGAATTCTTGAGGGTGGTGTTCGTGCTCGTCATACAGGCGCTGTATGAAACCGTTCGGCAGCTGCGCTTCAATGGCTTGCAGTTTGGAGAGCGCCTTTCGTACGCCCGAGCCGCCGCTTTCCGCATCGGTTTTTTCCATACGTTCGTAGTACGACGTCAAAGATTCGGTGCGTTTGCGCGCTGCTTCTTCCGCGACCCCCGGCGGCATCGTCAGGCCGCTCTTCGGAGTATTCGCAGCATTGCGGATATCGTCTTCAACGCGCGCCCAGTATCCGGCATGGTCGTCGGATTCGCGTGCCTTCTTCTGAAGACCGAGGATGCCGGCTTCTTTCTGCCGTTCCAAGTCCGCAAGCTCTTTTTCTTCGTCGGGGGTTAAGGCCTCGCCGCGCGCTTTTCGCGCCGAAAGGTTGGCGTGCTGGGCGGCCTGCTTTTCTTTCTTCTCATAGAAGGCAAGCGCCTGCTTCTCGTTTTCGCTTAAGGTTTCTCCCGCCGCCGCCTTCGCTTTGAGCTTATCGTAGTGTTCGACTTCATTTATATTTCTGTATTCCGCATTCTTTCTCAGCCAGCGGCCGTTATCCTCGGCGGTTTTGAACGCATTCAAAACGCCGCCGTGCTTCTCAACGTATGCATAGTCGTCGTACCTGCTCTGGTCTTTTGCGTCGACGCCGCCGTATTTTTTGCGTTCATTGAGCGCAGTCAGCCGCGCCTCCTCTTGCGCGGTGAGCGCCTCACCAGCGGCCTTCTTCGCCTCAATGCTTGCAAGCTCCGCTTTTTCTTTATCGGTTAAGCCGCCGTCCTTGGCGTTCGCGCGGCGCTGCCGCAGCTCCTGGAGGAGAAGTGCTTCGTCGGTTCCAAGGGTGCCCTTCTTTTCTTTCTCTTCAAGTTCTTTAAGTCTTTTCTCTTCTTCTTCGGTGATACCTCCTGCTTTACGGGCCTGCATTTTCTTCCATTCGTCAAGCTGATTTTTCGTCAGCTTTCCTTCAGCAAGACCGCGCTGCCAGCCTTCTCGTTCGATTTCGCCCAATTCCGCTCTGCGGGCCTTACGTTCTTCATGTATATCGTGATAGCCTTTCGCCCCTAAGAATTTTTGACCAGCCGCTTTATCTAACGCCGCTTTTATCGCGCGGTCCCCGGCCCTTGCCACACCTCCGAGAACTCCCTTCGCTTGATCC
Source organism: uncultured Candidatus Saccharibacteria bacterium (assembly GCA_964477415.1). Classification (GTDB taxonomy): domain Bacteria; phylum Patescibacteriota; class Minisyncoccia; order Phycocordibacterales; family Phycocordibacteraceae; genus Phycocordibacter. The sequence goes on from CAYZDT010000023.1 coordinate 4,883, forward strand.
GGCCTTAGCTCGCCGGCCAATTTTCTATATGCGATACCCGCTTCGTATGCGCGTTTGCCTAATGTCTCGCGCAAGCCTACGCCGATGCCGAATGCCGCCGCTTTCGGAGCAAACATAGCAAGGCGCTGATAGCTTGCGGGCAGCCAGCCGAATGCTTTTTGCGCCGCGTCATAAATCGGTTTGAAATATGACGCGCCCTTTTCGCTCATCGACTTTGCAATTGAGAGGGCGGCCCACATAAAACCGATTGAGACCGTGAACATTGCGACGATGCCGATAATCTGTTGCAGAGAGTCGACCGTTGCGCCGCTCGTGTCGGTTATCGTCTCAATAGTTGTGGCGTAACCTGCGCCGAGGAGCGTGTTATTGAATTGGGTCAGAATATTGAGCGCGATTCCCGCGAGCACGAAGTAGACAGGCGCAAAAAGAGCCTGATTCCAGAGCGCATCCCACCATTCTTTCGAATATTTCGACAAAAGCGGCACCGCGCTTCCGGCGATGCCTATTGGGGACGTTACGAGAAGGAATATAAGAACGACGAACCGGCCGACCAAGAGCGCGATCGCCGAGAGGAATACGAAGGTGGTAATGCAGACAAAGACCAGATACATGATGTTGATCGTCGCCATTGCGGACGGCTGCAATGTCCTCTGGAATTCCACTTGGTCTGCCCACGAAGGCGCGGCGGTCTCCGCCGTCGCGTTCACAAGCGGAGTTGCCGCTCCGTTTAAGACCTGATTAAAATCAGTGTCCAAGTGCGATATTTTTGCGATACGCGATGCGATACCGCAATCATTCCCGCAGTCCGGCGTTTTAACTAACGAGTCGTACGCTGCTTTTGCGGTGAAGTTTGAAAAGTCGATAATCGCACCCGCGAAGAAATAGCTGAAGTTGACCAAAAGTGCCGCAAGAATAAGACGCGCCAGCGTTCCTTGTATGTTTATTTTAGAGCTTCCGATTATGGTGCCGATTGCGGTCGCGACCAGTCCGCCGATGATGCCGATATTGGCGAGGTCGCGTATCAAGGTCCACGCCGTTCTGACTGCGGTCGCTTCGGGCGCGGTGATGTATTTCGCCATCTGTATGACGAATTCCGTGATGATGAAGTTAAAGAAACCGCCGGTTACCGAAAGAAGGAAATCCGCAACCCATACCAACACTTCCGTAACGAACCAAATAATTGAAGCGACCGTTTCAAGCGCAACGTCTCCAAGGGCATCGAGAGGTTCAGTAAAAAGATTTGTCTGCTCCCCGTCTTGGACATCGCCCGTGGGCATGCCCGTTGAACTGTCGAGGGCAACTGAGTGATATTGCCCGCCCCACCCTTCATACGACACCCAATCGCCCTGAGCGCACGTTTGCGAGCCGTTCTCGGTAGTACACACGCGACAGTCTAAGGCTTTGCTCCCGAAACCAAGCTCCTCGACTACGTCGTTATTTTCAGTGCATCTTTGCTGCCATGTGCGCGAAGTGTCTCCGGGCGGATGGCAGGTTATGGTGCCTACAGGCCCTTCGACTCCGTGGTAGATAGATTCTCTGTGAAGGTCGCCTTCACACGTCCAACCGCGCCCCGTCGGGTCTTCCAGAGCTGCAGCCGCCGCATTCAGCGGATGAAAGAATGCAAAGAAGACGGAAATCACTACAAAAAAACCGACAATGGACTTAAAAAACAGAGTTGAATGCATACGGCCAAGCAGAAACGCACCTGCGCCTTTCTGTGCGGGCATGTTCATATTCTATACCCCCAAATCTCAGCCTAAGCGGTTCTTTACAGGAAGGTAAGGATAACCTTGAAAAAGAAAAAACCCGCCGAAGCGGGTTTTTATTTCAGTTTGTGTAGTAAGGATCACTGTAGGATCCTCGGCGTCTTTCCCCGGTGTCCACCCCAGTCCCCTCTCCCAAGTCGTTTCTTCCTTCAACGGCATATTCGTAATTTACGATGTTTGCCGGTACGCCCGAAGCTACTTCGCGCGGGGTAGCGCGCCGAATTACAAGACTCTGAAGCTCAAATCGTGACAGCTCGCTAGGAATGCCGCGGTCCATCCGGTGCATCCCGGCAAGCTGTGTATTTATCCGGTCGACTACTTGCCCGCGTAAAGCCTGATCGGCCCATATACGCGCATCAATGGCCTCTTGCGAAGTGCCTCCCATAGCGTATGAAGCCCCATTGTCGGCAACATAGAAACCATTATTTTCATTTGCACCGGTTGCTTGTGCATCACCCGACACTGGAGCAGTTCTACCAAAGCCGAGAACCGCATCGCGCACGTCCTCGTTGGTCGCGGCAACGCCGGCACCTGCGGCAAGAAGGACCCCGCCTAAGAGCCATCCACCCATTCCTCCTTTGGAGCCCTTTTCTGCACGGCCTCCGCGGGTTCTGCCGTGCCTCCGCTCAAAATCATCAGCGGTTACCATATATATAGTGAATTATAGAAAGTACAGGATAAAACCCCGTACAATTTCACCGTACCACTTTCAGATATGCTTGTACAGGGCCTGTTTTTTGGCTGTGTACAAGTCAGGAGCTATCCGAGGAAGCCTCTGAGGAACCGATTAGAAGGCTTCGCACTGAGTAACTTGTCTTTCGGCGTCTTGGCGCGCCAGTTCAAGGGCGGATACGGTGCGGGTGATGTCGTCTATAAGGAATGTCAGGTCGCCGCTCGTGTGCAGGCGTCCGGAAGCCAGGAGGTCGTTAAATCTATCCGAGGCGGCATTCAGGGCTGTTGCGTCTCCTGCCGCGCGCGCCTGGTCGAGGATAACGCCGAGTTCGTTCACAACGAGCTTTGAGTCGTTCAGCTGCGCTTCGCGCTGCGCGAGCTGGGGACGCAATACCGAGTCAAGCGTTGTGTTGGAGTTATTGGCGCGCGCAGTCGCTTCGTCGGGCTGGATAGTAGAGACCGGGTGCGCAACCAAGTCCGCATAACACGCGTGCAACGCCTCAAATTTGCGGATGAGCGGTTTGAGGCTGTCGATGACTTTCTGCGTGCTTTTCTGGAAACTTGCCTCGACCTGAATTGCGTTCGTAATGCTCACGGAAAGATAATTCTGTCCTTGGTCGACGGTCGGCTGATTGCCGCGGATTGAATCGAGGTAGCTTTGTCCGCGCCCTGAAGAGGATGAACCGGAGTTGCCGCGGCCGGAGATGCGGTTGCTGATGAGACGACGCAGACCGCTTGAGGCTTCGTCCGCAACGACGGTAAATATTTCGTCAATCAAATCTGCAACAAGGCTGTTTGCCGCTTCGCCTATCGCGTCCGCATCGATATCAAGAATGCGTTGCTCGCCTTTCTGTGCCAAAGCTTCTACGTCGCCCGAAGGTACGGCGATTGAATAGGTGTGCGGGCACAATTCAGGATGGTTCTCTTCTCCGGGATTCGGACCTTCGTCGCTGCAGCGTCCGCGCGGAACATACCCGGCTTTCAAGACATTTTCATATGCTTGCTGCGCGGCCGTCTCAGCCTTTTTGAGACGATTGTAGAGCTGCGCGTTTGATTTATTGCATTGGGAGGGTTGCGTCGCGCGCAGGAATTTAATATCAAATATGCCGCCGCCTTGCGCGCAGTTTGCGGGCGCTTGCCCGTTTACTTCCGCGGTTACCCATTCGTTGACCAAAGCTTGCTCGCTTGAGGAAAGTGATGAGTCGTTCAAAAGCTGCGATGCTCCCGTCAGGCGCGCATCAAGGGAGCG
>CAYZDT010000024.1:0-4584 GCA_964477415.1 uncultured Candidatus Saccharibacteria bacterium
GTGACCGGTACGGGAAGCATGGTGCTTTCGACCTCGCCGACTTTGACCACGCCGAACTTGGGCACGCCGTCCGCGATAACCCTCACGAACGGTACGGGGCTTCCGATTTCAACCGGAGTCTCCGGTCTCGGCACCGGAGTCGCAACCGCGCTCGGCGTGAACGTCGGCTCTGCAGGAGCGTTCGTCACCTTTAACGGCGCTTTGGGTACGCCGTCTTCCGGAACTCTGACGAATGCGACCGGCCTTCCGGTTTCAACCGGCATTTCGGGACTCGGCTCGGGCGTCGCAACGTTCCTTGCGACGCCGTCTTCCGCAAACCTTGCCACCGCGGTTACCGGAGAGACGGGCTCGGGCGCACTGGTATTCGGTACGTCGCCCTCGGTTACAACGCTCACCGTTTCCTCGGGCGGCATTGCGGTAACCGGTAACTCGACCATTGCGGGCACCTTAGGTTCTTTGACCGGTATTACCTCGACCGGCCTTACGACTTTGGCGAACGCTTCGACGACTCTTCTCTCGAACATCGGCACCGCATATTTCGGTGCGACGGCAACGACCACTATTTCAAGCACGGGTGCCATCACGACCCCCGCAGTCCTCACCGTCTCATCGGGCGGCATAACCGTAACGGGTAACTCGACGATTACCGGCACGTTGGGTTCGCTGACCGGCATTACTTCCTCGGGAACGATTACGTTCTCGGGTCTTACCGCATCCCGTGCGGTCTGCACCACGACCGGCGGCGCTTTGACGGTATCGTGCACCTCTCAATATCTTATCGATTCTCTGTCTAACGAGACAGGAACAGGCTCTGCGGTCTTTAGCGCATCGCCTACATTGACCGGAACTCTGACCGCCGCCGCCGCGACGTTCTCAAGCACGGTTGCAGTCGGTACGACGACCGCCGCGTATCCGCTTGTAGCGTACTCGAATACCGGATCGCAATTAGCGCTTTCATACGGGGCCGGTTTCTCTCAGTGGGCATTCAATAACGTGAACGGCAACCTTTATATCGCAACCACGACCGCGGCGGGTACCGCAACTTCTTCCGTCGCCGCGCTTCAGGTCAACACGAACGGCACGCTGATACTTTCGGGCGGCACGGGCAAGATTACCTTAGGTACATTCGACCCCGTCTATACCGTGAACGGCGTCGCCTATGCAACGTACGCCGCCGCAATGATTGGACAGAAGGAAGAGGTGACGGGAATCGCGGACATCAATCAGCCGATAACCGCCCCCGACGGAACCGAGGGATACGCGCGCGTCATCAGTTTTGACGACGAGCCTGAAGGCAGCAATCTGTGGCTCTTCGCGCACGTCACTCACCTCAGGAAAAATATCGACGAGCTTGCAGTGCTTCTTTCAAGCGAGAAAGACGGCAAGGTGTGGTATCAAATCGACCGCGCGAACCGAAAAGTATATTTGCTGTCCGACAAACCGACGCGCGTTTCGTACCGTATGACCGCACCGCGATTCGACTCGGAGACGTGGACCAACTTTAACCACGACGGCGTGACGGGCTTTACGCCGCCCGCGAACGATACGACGACCTACTTCAACACGTCCGAACTCTCGTTCTCCTTTAACGGCGATTTGCTCTCCGGCACCACGACCGTTTCCGAACTCGTCTCTGCGCCTGCGGGTTCCGCTCCCGCATGGGCGGGCGCGCTTTCCGGCGCAAGCGACGGATTAAAGAACGCGCTTTCCGCGCTTTCTAACGCAGTCATACAGGCGTACGAAGGCGCGCAGTATTTTGCGGACGGCATCTTCAAGAGAATATTCGCGGGCGAGGTGCACACGGACATGCTCTGCGTTACCGATTCGGGCGGACAGACCTGCATCACGCGGTCGCAGCTTGATGCGTTGATTGCGGGCGCGGCGGCTGCACAGAATAACCAGACGCCTCCGCCCGCGGCGCCTGCCGGAAACGGTGAAGGCGAGGAAGGCTCATCGGATACGGAAGCGCCCGTCATTACCGTTTCTGGCAATAATCCCGCCGAGATTAACGTGGGCGATACGTACGCCGATTTGGGCGCGTCCGTTTCCGACAACGTAAATAACAACCTCGGCATTACAACCTTCGTCGACGGCGTAGAGATGCAGACGCCGGTTATCGATACGAGCGTTGCGGGAGTTCACACGATTTTGTACCGTGCGACCGATCAGGCGGGGAACGTGGGCGAAGCAACGCGAACGGTAACGGTTCTGGCGCAGGGCGGAAATCAGGCGAGTACGCCCGAAGAGCCTCCTGCAGACGGTTCGGAAAATGCGGGTGCAGAAGTCACCGGAGGCGGCGAAGGGGCGCCTCAGCCGTAGTACTATGTTTATAAGAGGATTACAGGTTTTTATTTAAGCCACTATGAAACGTACTCTCGCTTTACTCGCACTTTCATTCGCTCTTTTTGCGGCGAATGCGGCCTTTGCCGCCGATACTGTTCCTGCTTTCATCACGCAGAATCTCGGACCCGGCGACGAAGGTCCTGAGGTAACCCTGCTTCAAACGTGGCTTTCAGGACGCCCTGATTTGTATCCCGAAGCCGCCGTAAACGGCACGTACGGACCGGCTACGAAACGAGCCGTCGAGCGCTACCAGAAAGAGAAAGGCATGGTCTTATCCGCCGGTGCATCGGGAAGTGCGACGGGTTCAGTCGGTCCCATGACGAGAGCAAACCTCAACGCCGATTTCTCCGCAAACAAAGGCGGCGTTGCGGCGGTTGAAACAAGATACGGCGACGCCTACGTATATAAGGACGGAAAGTTCGTTCAGCTTTCGGAAATTGAGTACGGAACGAACGTCCCCGTCATTCAGCATTTCAACGTATGGATTCACCCTGCCGGTCTTTCAGAGCGGAGGACTCCGGTTATCGCAAACGGAAAAGGATATGCCGTAGGGCTCGCCGATAACGGAAAGATTTATGTGCAGACTCCCTCAAGTTATGCTGAAACCGCGTCCGCGTATGCGGTCGTCGGAGAGTGGCACCATATATCCGTTCTTTTCACTCCGAAAGACGTCGCATTCATTTTTGACAACAAAGTCGTAGAGACCGTTCCGTACAAAAACGGTATTTCAAACTTTTTTGAATCGCTGTTTTCCCGAGTAGCGGACTCCTTCAAGACCCTGACGATTTCAACCGGAAATATCTTTAACGCGAAGGTAACGGTTGCGCCTGCTCCTGCTCCTGCCGCAAAGCCCGCACCTGTGGCGGAGCCCGCCGCACCTTCGCCGATTGTCGCTTTCTTCGAGAATCTTCTCGGCGTTACTCTTACGCCTGCGCCGCAGGTTGCAGTTGAAACGACTCCCGCTGCTGAAACGGGTTCAGTCGGAGGCTCCTCGTCCGCGCCCGCTTCTTCCGCCGAGCCTGAAAAACCGGCCGAAGAAAAACCCGCAGTCGTCGAGAAACCCGCAGTTACGCCGCCGAAAGTCGATGTAAAGCCGCCCGTACTTTCAACGCTGTTTCCCGCGACAACCACGGTAGTGACGCCGATTTCTACGTCGACCGCCACAACAACCGTGGTGACGGCGACCACTACGGCATCAACTGCATCTTCTACGGCAAGTAGTGCTACTTCGACCGCAACCACGACGGCGGACTCCGGCTCGTCTTCAGGGGGCGGGGGCGGCGTCGCATCGGCAGGCATCAATCGCAAACCGGTAATTACCCTTACGGGAAGCACCGATATCTCGCTTCCTATCGGGACGATATATACCGACCCCGGAGTAACCGTTACCGACTCTGAAGACGGCGACTTGTCCGGTTCCGTTGTAGTCGGCGGGGATACCGTGAGGTACGACACGCCGGGTACCTATACGATTACCTATAACGTAAAGGACAAACTTGGCTTGAGTGCGACTCAAGTAACGCGTGTTGTTACCATCACGCCGCCGCCCTCTATTCCCACGAGCGCGCAGGAACCTTCCTACGCTTTAGCTCCCGCAGGACAGGAAGTAGTGTATTCGGTTTCTAACGGCGCCGGAGCCGACCCGCAGTTTACGTCCGTCGACATAAAGCCATTGCACGTATATGTCGGCGACACGCAGACGATGACGGTAAACGTCTCTTCCGCAAGCGGCGTTAAATCAGTGACCGCGGTCACGCAACTCGACACGGTGACCCACACGCTGAATCTCGTAAAGACGGGAGGCACCGCCGGAGGAGTTGAGACGTTCTCGGCCTCGTGGGTCGTGTATGACACGCACACCGCGACGTACCGCACGACGTTTACCGCGACGGCGAATTCCGGCGCGACAAATTCAACGAAGATGGCGTGGTCCGATCCGTGTTCGGGCGTGACTCAAGGCACGGACTCTTCTCTTTCAACTGATTGCGCGGTTTCAACAGTCTCTGGATTGGACGGCGGTACGCTCACCATTCCCGCGGGAGTTACGCTCACCATCAATAACGGAGGCACATGGGTCTTTAACCCCGGCACCTCGATTAAAGTCGACGGCGCGCTGGTAAAGGGAAGCGGCGGACAAATAAAGAAAGGGTATATCTTCTACCAGGATTGCTCGGGGTGCGTCGACACAAATACCGCCGTGTTTAATACCAGCTCGACAGTCAGCGGGTATACGCGCGTCAG
>CAYZDT010000024.1:4594-7956 GCA_964477415.1 uncultured Candidatus Saccharibacteria bacterium
TACTACTACGCGCAGGGCTACTATCAGGGTTACTACTACGCGCAGGGGTATTACTATTCCCAAGGTTACTACTACGCGCAGTCGTTCTACGAAATGATGTACGTCTGCTTCGGCCCCGACACCAAGATAGAAATGGCTAACGGCACGAGGAAGGCGATAAAGGACGTGAAAGTCGGCGATATGGTCGTTGCGGAAGATTTGTTCGGCAACAGGAAAATCAACATCGTGACGAAGGTATTCGTTCACGGACCTGAAGAAAACGGAGGCAAACTGTACGACATGCTCAACATAAACGATTCGGTTACGACGCGTCCCGAACACCTCTTCCACACCGAACGCGGCTGGGTTCCCGCCGGACGGCTGGTTGTGGGCGACGTTATCACGGGTCTTGCGGGGGGCGTTGTAGTTACTTCAATCGAACCTGCTGAAGGTTTGCCCGTTGTCTACAACCTCTCTACGTTCCCGAACCACACATTCTTCGCAAACGGATTCTTGGTGCACAACATCAAGCAGCAATGCGACTTCTGCTAGCTTGTTCGTAACGAAACCGTGCGTGTACTCCGCAATCGTTTCGCGCCGATTCTGATCGGAGTCGCGATTATCGCAGCGTGTGCTGGCGCGTGGTGGTACGCGTATTCCGGCCATGCGCGGTACGTTTCGGACGACCCTGCATACAACAAAGCGTATTGGAGGCATGAAATTGAAGACCGCGGCGCGGCAGCGGCGTACAAAGAATTTCTTGAGAAGACTGAAGGAGGTTCATACAGCTGGACGCACTTCTCCGCGCACGCGGTAGGAGAGATTCTTTTTGAAACTCAAGGCATAGGCGGCATCGCAATCTGCGATGATTCGTTCGATTACGGCTGTTACCACGGGTTCTCCTCGCGCGCGATTGCGCTTGAAGGCAAAGAAGCGCTTCTTAAAATAAACGGCATCTGTACCGAGTTAGGCGATGTGGTGTCCGCATGCAAGCACGGTTTGGGACACGGGGTCTTGGAGTATATGGGACCGCAGAATCTCAACGCGGCGCTCGAGATGTGCGAAACGCTTGTCCATCAGGATGGGCGTCTCTCGGGCTGCCTGAACGGCGTGTTTATGCAGTACCTGACCCCGTCGGAGCAGATATTGGGTACGGCAACCGTGGCTCCGCGGCATCTTGATTCGGAACACCCGTATGCGCCCTGTACCGACGTGGGTGCGGAGTTTCAAAGTTTCTGCTATTTCGAATTGGGCCAGTGGTTTCGAAGAACGGAAGGGGTAGATTACGGCGCGTTATGCGGGGCGCTTCAGGGCGAGGCGGCGCAAAGCTGTTTTTTGGGCGTCGGTGCGGATTTGACCCGCGGATGGAAAGACGTCAATACGCTCAAAACAAAATGCGCCCGCTATTCGGAAGATAACGAATTGTCCTGCCGCGCAGGCGCGGCGTGGGCATTCGCATATAACGGCAGAAAAACGGCGCTGTGCTCATATGATGACCCCGAAAAAGAAAATGCGTGCGTCAGGGAGGCCGATTTTACCGACGGACTCGACCCGTCGATAGAGGCACTGCTCAGATGAACGCGTAGCGTACACTGGTCTTGTGAAAATCTTATCCGAGCTCGTCCGCCGCAAGGGTATATACGCCCTCATTGGTGCCGTGATTATCATAGCGGCATCGTTCGGTCTGTATGAAGGTTTTGAGCGAGAGTACGCTCGGTATCCCGAAATTGCCGAAATACGGTTAGGGAACCTGAGGACGTACGATGATTACAAAGAATATTTCGTATCTCTCGCAAAGCGCAAAACGGCGGTCTACGCGTTTGAGGTATTGAAGTACGCCGATATCCCGTCGAATGTCGACACGCACAGAATCGGCCACAACATCGGATACGTGCAGTACGAGCAGAAAGGCCTCAAAGGCATTTATGACTGTACGACCGATTTCAGAAACGCGTGCGAGCACGCAATCGTAGTGCAGGCTTTGATTCTCTCCGGCCCGCAGGCATTGATTGATGTTGCAAAAGTATGCTCGGAAGGCCCCGGCGGCATTACCGCATACGTCCACTGTTTCCACGGCGTTGGGCACGGGCTGATGGCCTATCTGGGATATGACTTCAAGGAAGCCGTCTCAACTTGCAGGCAAGTATATGATTTTGCCGTTGAATATAATCCGAACGTCACCACGAAGGCAATGTGGTACGAATGCGTGGGAGGTTCGATGATGGAATTGACGCAAGGGGAGCATGATCAAAATGCGTGGGAGCGCGCGAAAAAAATATATATGCCCGAGTCAGACATCCTGATGCCGTGCGATGCGGACTTCGTACCGCGTGAAGCAAAGCCGATGTGTTACTCCTATCTCAAACCCCGTTTCCTCGAGGCGGCGGGCGCGGTTCGCGGCTCTCCGAGCCCCGATACGTACCCGAAAGCGCTTTCATATTGCGAGAAGATACCCGAGGATGACCCCGACAGTCGCGACGGGTGTTACGCCGGCTTCGGAGCGGCATTCGCGTATTTCGCAAGCGGAGATGCGCGAGCTTTGGAGCATATGAGCGATGAGGAGCTTTCAAACGTGCACGAATGGTGTGGTTTTATCAGTGACGAGCGCGAGAGAATCGTCTGCGCGCTGTCCGCCTTGGACGTGATTTTTTGGGGAGGGCAAAACGAATCTCCCGCTTCGATAACGTTCTGCTCGCTCTCGCCGGATGACACGCTTCGTTCGCGCTGTTTTAGCGCGCTCGGGGAATCGGCGCGGTATTCATTCGAGTCCGAGTCTCGTCTGAAAACATTCTGCGCCGATTTCCCCGACGCATACAAAAGCGCCTGCATATCCTCTCCATGAGCATGTCTCCTGGCCGCGCGTGGATTTTCATTCTGATTCTGTGCGCCGCTCTCGGAGCCGCCGCATGGTTTTCTTACGTACGAGTTGCCGAACCTTCAGTGCCAAAGAACCTCCCGCAGACGGAAGACGCGTACGCCGGCTACTTTGCGGAACTTGCAAGGACGCAGGGCGGGCGTTACGCGTTTGATGTTTTGAAACGTGCGGATATTCCGGCTGCAGTAAACGTGCATACCGTTGCGCACGCGATAGGAGATATCTTGTATTCGCAGGAAGGGACTGCGGGAATGGCGTCCTGTACGCAGGATTTCAGAAACGCCTGCTCGCACTCGATTGTTATCCAAACGTTCATAAATGACGGCGCGAAGGCGCTTTCGAAGATACGGAGCGCGTGCGAATACGCCCCCGGCGGAAAGGGCGCGTACGCAATCTGTTTCCACGGCGTTGGGCACGGGCTGATGGCGTATCTGGGATATGACTTTAAGGAAACCGTCTCAACCTGCAGGCAAGTATATGATTTTGCCGTTGAATATAATCCGAACGT
>CAYZDT010000024.1:7966-8405 GCA_964477415.1 uncultured Candidatus Saccharibacteria bacterium
GGATATGACTTCAAGGAAGCCGTCGCCGAATGCGCACGTATGATCGGAGAAGAATCGGTGTCGGACAGTACGGGCCACAGATTTACGGATATTCGGGAAGAATGCATAGGCGGTGCGGTCATGGAGCTCGTTCAAGGATCGCACGATGCGGCGGCACAGGCGCGGGCAGTTACTGCATATATGCCGCTCGATGACCCGTTTCGTCCGTGTACGGACGAATATGTACCCGAGGATTTGCGCACGGCGTGCATCGTTTCTCTCACTGAACGATTTTTCGGGTATGCCGGTATTGGAGACAAAACACCTGATCCGTCTTCATATCCGTTCGCCATGGCAGCGTGCGCGCTCAATGCCAAGGCAGAAGAACGCGGCGCGTGTTACGCGGGCTTCGGTAAGGAGTTTATATTTTTTGCTACAGAATTAAACGGAGGAGACGCGA
>CAYZDT010000025.1:0-8250 GCA_964477415.1 uncultured Candidatus Saccharibacteria bacterium
CAAGGGACCTTGGGCGTCATCACAAAAATAAAATACAAGCTCGTGAAGCCAAAACCTTACGCCTCGATGCTTGTCATGTTTTTGAAGGACCTGAAAGATTTAGGCATTGTCGTACCCGAAGTTTTAAAACACGCGCCCGATTCGTTTGAATCGTTCGACGACAAGACGTTTTCTCTGGCGATAAAATATTTCCCCGAATTCGCCGCACAGATGAAGGCGAATATGTTTGCGCTCGGACTCTCTTTGCTTCCCGAGTTGTGGATGCTCGCGACGGGCGGGGTACCGAAGCTGGTTTTAATCGTCGAGTTCCGTTCAGATACTCAGGCGGAAGCGCTTTCGAAAGCGCGCGCATTGATGGCGGACATCGAGAAAAAGAATCTTCACGAGAAAATGTACGTCGCGGAAACGGCGGCGGAGGCTAAAAAATTCTGGGTGATACGCCGCGAGAGCTTCAACCTGCTGCGGAAGAAGGTCCGCGGCATGCGAACCGCTCCTTTTATAGACGACTTCGTCGTACCGCCCGCAGTCTTGCCCGAGTTCTTGCCGAAACTTCAAGGCATTCTTTCGAAATACGACTTGGTGTACACGGTCGCAGGGCACGTGGGCGACGGCAATTTCCATATCATTCCGTTAGTCAATCCAAAACGGCCCGAACTGCCGCAGATAATAGAAGAGCTTTCGCAGAAAGTGTATGACCTCGTTCTGTCATATAAAGGTTCAATTACGGGCGAACATAACGACGGGTTGGTGAGGACGCCGTATGTGGAGAAGATGTTCGGACCCGAGATGTATCGGCTTTTTGAAGAGGTGAAGCGCATATTCGACCCGCAGGGTATCTTCAATCCCGGCAAGAAAACGGGGACCGACTTGGCGGCCTCGGCCGCCCGGCTTGATCTGGGAAGATAGCCCCTCGCCTTTGATTTTTAAGGGTATTTCGGCTATAGTAGCGAAACTATGGTTATAGAGCTTAAAGCCGCCAAGCGGCAGGTAACCGGCAAGGGCGTTCAGGCGTTGCGCGCGGAAGGCAAGATTCCCGCCGTTTTCTACGGTCCGAAGCAGGATGCGACCCCCGTTGAAATCTCGGTCCGCGACTTTTCGAAGGTGCTTCAGGACGCGGGCGAGTCGACCGTTATCAATCTTTCGGTGGACGGCGAAGCGCATAACGTTCTCATTCACGAAGTCGACCATGACCCGGTGACGAACATGCCGAGGCACGCGGACTTTTACGCAATCGTCAAAGGTCAGAAAGTCGAGGTTGCAGTTCACTTGGAATTCGTCGGCGAGTCTGCTGCGGTTAAGGGCGGCGCAAACCTGGTGAAGGCGCTTCATGAAATTGAAATCAAGGGCGACCCGATGAACCTTCCACACTCGATTGAAATCGACCTCTCCAAACTTGCGAATATCGACGATCAGATTCTTGCGAAAGACATCGTACTTCCTGAAGGTATTACGCTCGTTACGGGCGGCGAAGAAGTTGTTGCAACCGCGCTTGCCGCGAAAGAGGAAGAAGAAACTCCGATCGCCGCTCCCGACATGTCGACTATCGGCATCTCCGAAGAACGCGGCAAGAAGGAAGAAGAAGCTCCCGCTGCCGAATAGCATGCGCTGGACTCCTGACGCGCAGCCGACTAGAAACGAACTGGCATCAACCTACGATGTTCAACTGGCGGAGCGGTATCTGCCCGCGCTTCAGGAATTTTGGGGACCACAAAAAATTGGAAAAGCACTTATCGGCAGACCTTACGCATGGGGTCCGCTTGCGAGAAAAGTAATTTTCCCGCCTGAACCCGAGAAAGAAAATTAGGCTCCGCGCGTCACGATATAATAAACATCGTGACGCGTTTTTTCGTATTCGCATTTGTTGCCGCACTTCTCATCACTCCGTCTTTTAGGGCTGAGGCTGAAGTCTCATCCGCCGACGTCGACCGCCACAAGGCGGAATTGACCGCACAATTGGCGCAGCTTGAAAATGAAATCGCCCAGCAGACGACGATTCTTCAGGATAAGCAGAAAGAGCGCGTATCTTTGGAGCGCGACGTTGCTATTTTGGACGCGCAGATAGAAAAGGCGAAGCTTTCAATTAAAGCCCGCGATCTTTCCATACAGACACTGACAAGCGATATCGGCGATAAGGCAAACACCATCGTCGCCTTGGACGATAAACTTGGCCGCGAGCGCCAATCCTTGGCGGCGATTTTCAGAAAGACAAACGAAATCGACGATTCAACCGTCATGGAATTCCTACTTTCTTCGCAGACCGTTTCCGACTTCTTTTCAGACTTGGATTCGTTTGCCGCGATTAAAGCGAACCTGCAGGATTCGTTCGCCGAAATCGCGGACACCAAAGTTGAAACGGCGGATGCGAAGACGAAGCTCGAGGAACGCCGCGCAGAGCAGCAGCAGCTGCGGCAGCTGCAGGTTTTGGAGCAGAATAAAATCGTCGTCCAGCAGAAAGAGCGGCAGGGAATTTTGAACGCGACGAAAGGGCAGGAGGCAGCGTATCAAAACATCATCAAATCGAAACAGAAGAGCGCCGCGCAAATCCGTTCGGAACTGTTTTCTCTCCGCGACTCCGCCGCAATTCCGTTCGGCACCGCGCTCGACCTTGCCAATTTCGCGTCCCAAAAAACGGGCGTGCGCGCCGCGCTTATTTTGGGCGTCTTGAAACAGGAAACTGATCTCGGCTCGAACCTCGGCACGGGCAGTTATACGACCGACATGCATCCGACGCGCGATGTGCCCGTCTTTCTCGCTATTGCGCAGACATTGGGATATAACGCTTCGACGATGCCCGTCTCCAAGCAGCCCGGCTACGGCTGGGGCGGCGCGATGGGGCCGGGGCAATTCATTCCGTCGACGTGGGCCTGTTACGGCGGATTCGTGAACGTCTCAACCGGAAAATGCGGCAAAGGAAAAGACGGTACCTACGCGGGGCCGTGGCAGTACGTGCAAGGTTCGGACCTCGTACGAAAATACACCGGCAAAGCAACGCCCTCAGACCCGTGGGATAACCGCGACGCGTTCATGGCGACGGCGCTTCTCATGAAAGAGAACGGCGCGGCGGCGGGCACGTATTCCGCTGAACGCTTGGCGGCCTTACGGTACTTTGCAGGATGGGGGAACGCGAACAAATCGGCGTACGCGTTCTACGGCGACGGCGTCATGGAGCATGCGACCTTCTTCCAAAATCAGATAGATATCTTGGGCGGTTAGAGCTGTCCACATTACGCGCCGCGCGCGCCCTCTTAAAGCGGTATCTTATAAGGAGTGACGCGCTACGCTTTTCGCATAGGCTTGCTTGTCGTTGCCGTTATCCTCCTCGGAGCCGGCCTGTTTTTCCGGGACTCAATTCTCGACGCGTGGTGGGGCTTTACGCACAAAGCGGAAGCAGGCGTACGCATCGTCTCCGATCCGCGCGGCGAAGCGGTGTACGTATTTAATGACAAAGGGCTGCACGCCGTGCCGAAAGACGGCAACGGAGACACGCTTGAATATGCGGCGGGCGCAAACGGCAATTCGTTTCAGATTATCCGCGCTCCATCAGGCGCCGTAGAGCTCGTGAGAAACGGCCGGAAAGGCGCCGACCCGTTGGTTCAGGGTATCGATGATAAAAGCGGCCTCGTTGTTTCTTCTGACGGAACAACGGCGGCGTTTTCAGAATATGCGGACGACTTTGCGACAGGAAAGCGCAGATGGTCAGTGCGCATTGCGGACATTGCGACGGGCGGCGTGACTCCCGTCGGCCCCGGATTTTCTCCGCAATTTTTCACACGAGACGGCAAAGAGTATCTCTTCTATCTTTCGGGCGAAGGCGCGACGGTCGTCGATCTCGCCGCCGGAGAGAGCCGCACCGCATTTTTGCCGGTCATCAGCGACATCCGTTCGGTTGCAGCGGTAAGCCATGACGGCGCGTTCCTCGTCATACAGGACCCTTTGACGTACCGCTATACCGTGTATCAAATCGATTCAGTGTATCCACTCTCGACTACTCCTAAGAAAATTCTTGACGCGCCATTGGCATCGGTCGGATTTTACGGCGGTCAGATGTACGGAGTTACGTACGGCGATACGCAGTCTTTAGTTTCATACGATACGTCCGATTGGAATCAGTCGATTGTCGCAACGCTTCCCGATTATAAAGTCGCGTTTTATTTGCTGCCATGACGCACGCCGCACACATACGCGCTTCGGGTATCGCCTTCATCGTTGGCTTTGCGCTTTCGGCTTTGTTTCTTGCGGCCCTTCCCTCGGTTCAAGCGCGCGTTCCTGTTGACTCCAATCCGGACGGGGGCGGCGGCGGCGGAGGGGGCGGCGTTATCACCGCGGCAATGAGCGCGACCCCCGCGAGCGTTTCTCCGGGCGGCTCCTCCCAGCTTTCATGGACTTCGAATAATGCAACGTCGTGTACCGGCACTAATTTTTCAACGGGAGGCGCAACTGTCGGCAGTGTTTTCGTAACGCCCGCGCAGACGACCGTCTATTCCGTGAACTGCGACGGTAAAACCGCCTCGCAAACAATTACCGTTTCCGCACCTGCAGCTCCTACAGCGACGATGACCGTTTCGCCCGCTTCGATTCAGTGGGGCGCCACTTCTCAGATTTCTTGGTCTTCGACCGATGCTACGTCGTGCGCAGGAACGAATTTTGCGACCGGCGGCGCAACTTCGGGGAGCGTAACGGTTTCTCCCGCGCAAACGACGACCTACACCGTGAGCTGCACGGGCGCTCTTGGTTCCGCGAGCGCGTATAAGACGGTTACTGTCTCCTCGTCGGGTTCGGGCGCCTGGGTTTTCATAGGAAACAATACGGGAAGAATTTGTTCGGGCGGTACAAACAGCACGTACATCAACACCTGTCCGACAACCGCATCGGGCCAGCCGGGCGCATGTTCCACTATCGGCGCAACTTGCACCGGAACGTTTGACGCACAGGAGGCGGCAAGCATGTGTCCGCAGGGCCCGGGCGAACCCTCAGTCGACGGTGAGAGGCCGCAGTACCAATGCCAATCGCAGACGAGCTGCTCGACGCAGACGCACACCGCCACGTGGTACACAGGCGGCACGCAGCAGTCCGTTATCGTAGAGCGCGCGAATAACGCACTGAACTGCGATTCCTTGGCGGGCGGTTCATACACCTACTGGAATCGGGAAGTCGTCGATTTCAATCAGGGGAGCGGCCCCGACGTCTATGACCCGATACAGACGACGTGTTACTACATCGCGAATCCCTCCGGTACGCAAGCGAAGCCGACGACGTTGAATTCGACGGGCGAATATTCATACGCATCGGGAGAGAAAACCTGCGGCGGCGGCTCGCTTGCCGTTCAATGCGCGGCGTACCCCCCGACCGCGTCAGTCGGCGAAGAGGTTTTGTGGAATGCGACCGTGAACGGTTCGGCAGGCGGAACGTGGCAAAGCTCGGCGACGTATTACACGGACTATTCGTGCCCTTTGTCGCCCGCGAATATCGACAAGCCGCATAAACAGGTTCCGGACTGCGCTTCAACGAACCCTTCGGGGTCTGCATGCAGCCCGTCGGGAACGCAATGCAAGGTGAATACGCCGTCAGGATGCGGCGTTGATACGGAGATTTATACCTGTCAGGGGGGCGGCTCGACGCCGTCATGCGGTCCGCAATCGATTTCTTATAATCCGACCTGCGTCGTTGATGCTGAGCCGAAGGACTTGACCTGTCCGGACGGTTACAAAGTGCAGCTCAATGACGTTGCGTGCGTCTTCCAGACCAACTCCGGTTCAAATTGGAGAAATTATAAGCAGACGGCGTCGTGCGTGGCCTGCAGCGGCGGGACTCCGTCTTCGAGCGGCTATTTGTTTACGTGGACGGGCACTGACGGCCTTACGGGTTTCGCTTCTTCGGCAACAAAGTCCTATGAAACTGAAGGAAGCAAATCCGCATACGTTTCAGTCGAAGCCGTTTCTGCGGGCGCGTCGGGCTCCTCGTGGCAGTACACGGGCTATATCGGAGGAAAATGCTTTAACTCATGTCCTTTTAATGATTTGCCCGTCGACGGGGAAGTTTCATGCTCAACGGTCGGTGCGGAATGCATTTCGTGCGACGGTCACGAAAGCGGCACGTATTGGACCAAATCGTTCTACCGCTGCGAACCGAATTCGCCGAGCTTGGTGTGGCAGGACGGCGGCAGCATTCGCCACAAGGTGTGCGAAGGGCCCGAGTCGTGCCTGTCAATCGGCGCAACCGCGGGCGCAACCTGCTCTACTCAGGGAGCGAAATGCCTCAAGACTACCATCAATGATTCAGCGTCGTGTCAGAGCGCAGAGTATCCGACCTTGTACGCGACGTCGCCCGTCATGAACTGCGTGCAGGGCGGTTCACAGGTGGGGAACGCTATGTGCATGCTTACCGTTGCATCACAATGCGGAGACGGCATCGACAACGACGGCGACGGGCACACGGACGCAACTGACCCTGAATGCACGGTTCTCGTCTCAGACCCCGGCGGTTCGACGGGAAATGATTCGGAATTTCCGCAGTGCTCGGACGGCAAGGATAACGACAACGATGGCAGGGTGGACGGCGACGACCAACAGTGCACCGACCCCAATGATCCGTCTGAAACATCAACGCCCGCCGCAACCGCTTCGCTTATTGCGAACCCGCTTTCAGTCGTTTCAGGTAATGCATCGACCTTGACGTGGTCGTGCGCGAACAGCACTTCAGCTTCTATTCAAGGCATCGGCTCGGTTACTCCCGTTGCGGGAGGTTCCGTCTCAACCGGCGCACTGACCGCCACCAAGGGATATCAGCTGACCTGCACGGGCACCGGCGCACCGACGACCGCATTCGCGACTGTCGCCGTCGTCCCTCCCGAACTGACGCTTACCGCTACTCCGCAATTCGTTAAAAGAGGCGGCTCGACCGTGATTTCCTGGAGCGCGGTTTCGGGTGCGACCGGCTGCGGCATATCGGGCCCGAGCCTTCCGCTCTCGCACGCACTCTCCGGCTCTCAGACGATTTCGAATATACAAAACGCCGGAACGTATACCTTTACCTGTAACGGCGGCGCTTCAAAGAGCGTGACGGTTACTATCGCTCCCGATTTTATCGAGCAATAATTTACTAAAAACATCTTTATGAACATGCAACCGTTCGCACGTTACTCGCTCATCGTTGTTGTACTTGCGGTTTTGGGCGTCTTGGCGTTTTTCGGATTCAAGTACTACCAATACGTGCAGGCAACTGATGAGCTGCCGGCGGAGGGTTCGGTTGTCGTATTTTCATACGGCGGCGTCGGCCGACAGTATCTTTATTCGAACGAGTCGCTGAACCGGCGGATTGATTCGACGCGCGAAGATGGCGCCGTTATCTATGAAGAAATCCAGTCGCCTTTGAACATAGACGACAAACTGATTCTTGCCACCGCGCCCGAACTGACCGGCATGTTTCTCGGCGTGAAGCACGGGGACGGCGAGATTACGGCACTTATGACGGGGAAGACGAACAAGGTCGAGCTCTCGGCACACAAAGACGGACTGGCAGTATTTACCGCAAGCGAGGTGCGTCCTCCGCTTCCTTCGGTCAGCGGTCCTGCCGATGAGGGTGCGGAATCGGAAACGGAAGAGCACTACACGGCCGAGAATCCGCTTGACGCGGAACCGGCCGCTTTTGCGCAGGCGTCGCTTTCGCAGTTGTACGCCGTCGAGATTGATACGGGAAAGATAATAGGCTTAGGCGCGGGCAGAAGTCCACGTTTTACATCAGACGGGTTCGTAGTCGCGCTTGCTGAAAACGGCGTCGTCCGCATCGACCCAAAGACGGGCACACGCACGCTCCTCATTGAACGCCAGGAGGGCGCGTTAAATGGCGCAGTATCGCCCGACGGCTCGATTGTCGCCCTTCCCGCGCCGGACGCGATGTCGCTCGAATTTTTCAGTCTCGCGGACCCGGCGAATCCGCGCACGATAGGCTACATGATGTTCGATAAAGCCGGTCCGTACCCGACGGCGTTTACCGATAACGAACATTTCTTTATACGTTTGGAAAGCCGCACCGCGCACCTTTATCAGATTCCGACGGAAAAAATCCCGGTCGCAACGCCCGTCGCGATAGTCGGCGTGAACGAATAATATTAACGTTATGAAAACAATTTCCCTTCGGACAACCGCATTCGTACTCCTTGTCGGCTTTGCGGGCTTCGCTGCGGCCTCGTTCCTGATAGCATCGCCCGTTTTCAGTGCGCTCCCGCGCGATGATGGTTCTCTGGACGGAGGC
>CAYZDT010000026.1:0-8139 GCA_964477415.1 uncultured Candidatus Saccharibacteria bacterium
ATCGGCGACTGGACGTACCTTACGTTCGCCTCGGGCGGGGTATTTTCGCGTTTCAGCCACGAGTTCCAGTGCGTTTCGACGGCGGGCGAAGACACCATATATATAGACACGGATAAAAGAATCGCCGTAAACGACGAGGTAATGAGTCAGGAAGTCTTGGACGAGCTTTCTCTCGACAGGAACACGCTGGTGGAGGCGAAAGCCATAGAAGTCGGCAACATCTTCA
The DNA here is from genome assembly GCA_964477415.1 of uncultured Candidatus Saccharibacteria bacterium. GTDB lineage: Bacteria > Patescibacteriota > Minisyncoccia > Phycocordibacterales > Phycocordibacteraceae > Phycocordibacter. Next base: position 227 of record CAYZDT010000026.1, read on the forward strand.
AACTCGGCACCAAATACTCTCAAGCGATGGGCCTTATGTTCAAGGACGAAAAGGGCGCGGAGCATCCCGTTGTCATGGGCTCCTACGGCATCGGCGTGGGGCGCCTCATGGGCACCATCGTCGAAGTGTTGTGCGACGACAAAGGCATCGTGTGGCCCGAATCGGTGGCGCCGTACCGCGTGCATCTTGTTGAAGTCTCTTCGGGAGACGAAACAATCCGCGCGTACGCGGAGCGCCTCTATGAAGATTTGAAGAAGGCGAACATTGAAGTTTTGTACGACGATCGCGACGCGCGCGCGGGAGAGAAATTCGCCGATTCGGACCTTCTCGGCATTCCGTACCGCATTGTCGTAGGTAAATCGACCGAGGACGGCGCGATTGAAGTCGTACGGCGATACGACGGAAAGAAAGGAACAATGAGCCGGGAGAAACTCATGACGGGAGTGTATGAAATTTAATCTCCCGAAAAACATCACCGAGCGCTTTTCGCGCGAAATCGGCATCGATCTCGGAACCGCGAACACGCTCGTGTACCTGAAAGGGAAAGGCATCGTCGTTACCGAACCGTCGGTCGTCGCCGTGAATCAGAAAACGGGACAGGTTGTTGCCGTAGGGACGCAGGCGAAAGACATGCTCGGCAGAACCCCCGCGCACATAAACGCGGTGCGTCCTCTGGTCGAGGGCGTTATTTCCGACTTCGAAGTGACGGAGGAGATGCTGAAGTATCTGATTCAGAAAGCCGAAGATAAAAAACTCCCTCTGGGGCCGCGTGTCGTTATCGGCGTGCCGTCGGGAATTACGAACGTCGAAATTCGCGCCGTACGGGACGCCGCAAGAAACGCAGGCGCCCGCGAAGTACTCATTATCGAGGAACCGATGGCGGCGGCCCTCGGCGCGCGCCTTCCGGTCAACGACCCCGTCGGTACGATGCTCGTCGATATCGGCGGCGGCACGACGGACATCGCGCTTATTTCTCTCGGCGGAATCGTCCGCTCCAAAAATGTGCGCGTCGCGGGCGACACGCTGAATGCGGATATCGCCGCGTACATCAGAAGCGAATTTAAAATCCTCATCGGCGACCGCACGGCGGAAGACGTAAAGCTCGCGGTCGGCTCCGTCATGAAGCCGTCGGCGCCTCTTCAGACTACGATTCGCGGGCGCGACCTCGTCACCGGGCTTCCGCGCGAAATCGTCGTGACCGACGCCGACGTGCGCGAGGCGATAGGCGCATCAGTCACGTCCATAATCGAGGCGATTAAGGAAGTTATAGAGACGGCTCCGCCCGAGGTCGTTGCGGACGTCATGCGGCAGGGCATCTATGTGACGGGCGGCGGGGCGCTTCTCCGCGGCTTGCCCGAACTTCTTGCGCTTGAACTGAAAGTGCAAATACACGTAGTATCGGATCCTTTAACGACCGTGGTGCGCGGTACGGGCATCGTTCTTGAATCGCCCGACGCGTTCCGTTCGGTTTTGATAGACGACGATGACGGCTCAATCGGCAATTTCTGAGCGCGTCCGGCTCTATGCGGCCGGCGCCATATTTCTTCTCGTTGTATTCGCGGGGCCCGCGCGGCCGCTGATTTTGGGCGCTGTGTCTCAGCTTTTGCACGGAACGCGCCCCGCGGAATATGCGGACCTTTCAAGAAACGAGCTCGCATCGCGCCTCAAAGAAGCCGAGGCTGAGCTTGAACGCATCCGCTATCAGTCCGTTTTGTACGGACTTATCGCAAAAGAAAACGCGGATTTGAGGAGCGCGGCGGTCGCGAGTTTCGTAAAATCAGTTCCCGCGCGCATCCTCGCGCGCCCGCCGCAGACGGGCTACGACACCCTGATTCTCGACGCGGGCGCGCTCTCCGGCGTTCATGAAAACGATTTGGTGGCGGTCGGGGGAGTCGCGCTCGGAAAAATCGTTTCGGTTACGCCGTCTTCGTCGGTTGCGCAGCTTTATTCAAGCGCCGGCGCTGAAACCGATGTCGTCATAGGGCGCGCCGTCGCCGTTGCGAAAGGATTAGGAGCGGGTGCGTTTGAATTATTGCTTCCACAGAACATCGAAGTTGCCGCGGGGGATCCCGTCAGAATTCCGTATTCCGATACGCTTCTTTTAGGTACGGTAGTTTCGTTCTCCTCGCGCCCGTCTGATTCGACGCAGACCGTACGTTTCCGAAGCCCGCTCTCTTTGTTCGAGCTTGATTTCGTCTCGGTGATACCGAGAAGCTGATATGGCAAGCCGCGCTCTTATGTACCTCTCGCTTGTTCTCGGCATCCTGTATCTGCCGTGGTGGGCGGTTGCCGCAGTCGCGGTCGCCGCGCTCGCGCTGTGGAGCTCATACGCCGTTGTTTTTCTTGCCGGCATCGTTATGGATTTGTCGTACGGCGCCCCCGTCGCCGCACTCGGAGATTTTTCGTTCGTTTTTACCTCACTCTTTGCGTTTCTCGCCGTCGTGGCATGGTTTCTGGATAAGACGCTACTCGAATAGTTTCCCCAATTCGTTTTTTTGTACCGCCCGCGCTACTATTTGAAGTACGCGTATGCCCGGTAGTACAACGCGGCGTAACGCAGAATGATTGTGAAAATGACCGACGCTAAGATGTTTTTTACGGCACATTATCAATCGTCTGTTTGCGTAGCGCATGCGCACGGAAACAACGCCGCGTTGAACTAACCGGGTATGTTCGGCTTCACGGGAAAAAAACGCCGCTATCAGGCGATTGAACCGGACGAGATTTTAATTGACGCTGCGAACCTTCCCGCATTTGATACGGCGCGGCTTGAGGGGAAACTTGAGCGGCCCTTGGGCGAAGGGCCGTTTCGCGGTTTTTTAACCTTAGCCGCTCTTGTGTTTACCGCATTCGCGGGGCAATTGGTGTATTTGCAGATATTCCAGCATGACGCTTTAATTGCGCGCGCGGAAGCGAATCGGTTGTCGCACTCCACGATTATCGCCGAGCGGGGACTCATTCTTGATAGGAACGGGAAAGCGCTCGCAGAAAACGCTCCTGGCGACGACCCGCACATTCCCATGCGGAATTATCCTTTAGGAGGAGCGGCTGCGGTCGTCGTCGGATACGTGTCATATCCGAAGCAGGACCAAAACGGGTACTGGTATCAGGAAGAAACGGAAGGCGTGGTGGGCGTGGAGTCATTGATGGACGAGCGTTTGCGGGGCAAAAACGGCACGAGAATAGCCGAGACGAATGCGACGGGAGATACCGTGTCGGGTTCAATCGTCCGCGAAGCCGTTCCCGGAGAAGATATCCGCCTCTCGTTGGATGCGGACGTTCAGAAAGAGTTGCACGACGCGATTGCGCACCGTTCGGAAGCATCGGGCTGGCGCGGCGGCTCCGGCGCGATTATGGATATTGAAACGGGGGAATTGGTGGCGCTCGCGAGTTATCCGTCGTTCGATCCGGGCGTCATGTCATCCGGTGAACCGGCGTCCGAAGTAGCGCGGCTTCTGTCGGATTCGCGCTCGCCGTTTTTGGACCGCGCGGTTTCCGGCCTCTATACGCCGGGTTCGGTGGTGAAGCCGTTTATGAGCGCCGCGGCACTCGAAGAGCACATCATCACTCCGTCAAAACAAATTTTATCCACGGGCTCTATTTCCGTCCCGAATCCGTACGACCCCGCGCATCCGTCGGTGTTTAAAGACTGGAAAGCGCACGGCTGGGTGGACGTACGAAAGGCGATTGCGGTCTCTTCCGACGTGTACTTCTACGAAGTCGGCGGCGGTTTTGAGGACCAGCCGGGCCTCGGCAGCGCGCGTATTGAACAATATATGAAAATGTTCGGCTTCGGACTGCCGACCGGCACGCCGCTTCTGGGAGAAGAGCAGGGCATCGTACCGGACCCCGAATGGAAAGCGGCGATATTCGATAACGAGCCGTGGTATTTGGGCGACACATATCACACGGCAATCGGCCAGTACGGATTCCAAGTCACTATCATGCAGCTTTTACGCGCAACCGCCGCGGTCGCGAACAACGGAGAACTGATAACGCCCGTGATTGAGGCCGGACAAAAAGGCGCGCGCGAGGATGTCGACGTGTCAAAAGAAAATCTTCAGATTGTGCGCGAAGGCATGCGCCTTGCGGTGACCGACGGCATCGCGCAGGCGCTGGCGGTTCCCGGCGTCAAAGCCGCCGCAAAAACGGGAACGGCCGAAGTCGGCGTGCATAAGGAATACGTCAATTCGCTCATCATCGGTTTCTTTCCGTACGATAAGCCGCGGTACGCGTTTGCGGTTGCGATGGAACGCGCGAAAGCGGGAACGCCGTTGGGCGCGCCCGCCGTAATGGGCGAGGTATTGCGCTATATTGCGGAAAACAAAAAAGAGCTGGTTGACGTAAATTAGATATCAGATACACTTCTGCAAATGCCACAAAAAAAGCTCAAGGCCGATCCTGAATTTGAAGAGAACGTTTTGACTCAGGAAAAGTTCGATGAATTGAAAGCCGAACTTGAGCGTCTTACGCACGAAACGAGAAAAGAAATTGCGGAAAGTTTGGAATACGCGCGCTCTTTGGGCGATTTGTCCGAGAACGCCGAGTATCAGGCGGCGCGCGAACTGCAGGCCGCAACCGAAGAGCGCATACGCCGCCTCGAGCACATCATCAAGTCGGCGACTATCGTTTCCGATAAAAAGAAAGGCATCGTCGGCTTCGGTTCGACCGTGACGATAAAGAAGAAGGGAGACAAGACTGAACACACGTACACCATTGTCGGAAGCGAAGAGGCGAACATGCGCGAGCGCAAAATCTCGCATCTCTCGCCGATGGGAGAAATGCTGATGGGTAAGAAGAAAAACGAAACGTTCGTCCTGAAGATGCCTTCGGGAGAACGGCAGGAGTATACGGTCGTCGAAATCGCATAGACTCGAAACGCCGCGCAAAACGCGGCGTTTTTGGTACTATAGGGCGATGTTTTGGCTTGACCGCATATACGGGCAGATACAGGACGCTTTGCCCCAAAAATTAGCCTCAGGGCAAACCCTCCTTGTGAGGGACGAGAAAACGCCTTCAGGACGCGTCCACATAGGCAATATGCGCTCCCTGGCGCTTCACGCCGCAATGTACGAGCGCCTCACGGAGGCTGGGGTTCCGGTTACGTTCAAGTTCGAGATAAACGACTTTGACCCCATGGACGGGCTTCCGGTCTATCTTGACGCCGCCGAATACCAAAAGCACATGGGCAAACAGCTCTACAAGGTGCCGTCGCCGGACCCTTCGGTCGCGCCGAACTTTGCCGAGTATTACGCCAAGGAATATATCGAAGCGATATTGGAAGCGGGCTTTACGCCCGAGTTTTACCGCGCATCGGAATTATATCTGTCGGGCAAGATGAACGACGCGATTCGTCTCGTTCTTGATAAAGGCGACGTCGTGAGAAAAATCTACAAGGAAGTTTCCGGAGCCGACCGCCCGTCCGATTGGTACGCGCTCTCCGTCGTGTGCGAAAACTGCGGACGAATTTCAATGACGAAAGTGAACGGGTGGGACGGCGAAAACGTTTCGTACGTCTGCGCGCCGAACGCGGTCAAATGGGCGGAAGGGTGCGGGCACGAAGGGATTATTTCTCCGTTTAACGGCAACGCAAAACTTCTGTGGAAGCCCGAATGGGCGGCGAAGTGGTTCGTGAACGGCGTCGATTTGGAAGGCGGCGGCAAAGACCATTATTCAAAAGGCGGCGCGCGCGACGTCGCGCGGCACATTTCGAAAGAAGTATTCGAGTATCCCGAGCCGTTCGGGGTACAGAACGAATATTTTCTTTTCGAAGGCGAAAAGATGTCCTCTTCGAAAGGTAAAGGCTCCTCATCGAAGGACGTGGTGGAATTGGTGCCGCAGCACATCTTCCGCCTCGCGTTGTTCGGCAAAGACATCAATCAGCAAATCAACTTCGATCCGACGGGGGATATGATTCCCGTTCTCTTTGACCAGTACGATAAAATCGCGCAGAAATATTTTGACGGAGTAGAGGACGACGATACGCGCCTTTTCCTGTACTGTCACACGCCGAAAGAGCGGGCGCGCATCGAAAAGCGTTTTCTCCCGCGCTTTTCGGAAATCGTATTTATTGCACAGATGCCGCATCTGAATCTTCATGCGGAAGTCGAGCGGCTGAAGGGCGCGCCTTTGACGGAGGCGGACCGCCGCGAAGCGGACGAGCGCGCGAAATACGCCCTGCATTGGCTCGAAAGCTATGCGCCCGAAAAATACGTGTTCAAACTTCAGGAGGAATTTCCGGAGTCGGCGAAGCATTTGTCGGCAGAGCAGAAAACCGCTCTCAAAGAACTGCTGGCGTTCGTTGAATCGAAAGAGAAAATCTTAGGAGAAGAGTTTCATACCGAACTCCATGAAATACGGAAACGGACGGGGGTCGAACCGAAGAGTTTTTTCAGCGCAATTTACCTTTCATTCTTGGGTAAAGACCACGGTCCGAAAGCGGGCTGGTTCTTATCGGTTCTTGATCGCGATTTTGTCGTTACAAGGCTTTCAGAGTCAGTGAAATAATATGGGGCGCGAAAACCGGCCGTTGAATCTCGGGCTTCTTCTCACTCCTTCCGAACAGCGCATCCATCGGCTGCTCGGGGTTAACGTCACCCTTGAAGACGGAAGACCTATGGTTCATGAAAATAAATCGCCGCTCTTTTATGCGTCGGCACTCCTTGAGTTGGGCGTTGAAGCAGTGGGTGCTGCGCACGATTGGCTGAGGAGGGGAGGGAGACGCTAACAAGTACTTGACATATAAATCGTAATATGTTATTATTCAAAAATGACGAATAATCAGTCCGCAGAACGCATTAGCGTGAACCCTCTTTATAGGAACGTTTTTACCAACGGCATGGCCGCATTAGGTAATCGCGCAGAGCGCAAGTTTGGCTCTGAGGGCGTGCTTGCAAAGCTCGATGGCGGAGCATCCCTTCTTGCAGCTCTTGTATTGGCGATTCCTGCGGCGCCCACGGTCGGTGCGCAGGCGCTTTTGAACGGAATTCAGGGCCGCGGCTAAAATCTTCCGGTCTTCAAAAAGCCCCGTTCAGGGGCTTTTTTGTTGTGGGGATAAGTTTACCAAAGTGGGAGATAGTGTCATAAAATTACACTCATGTGGGATAGAGTGGGATAACCGCTATTTTCTCTCAAAACACTCATGTTGATAGGCGAATACCAGCACACTCTTGATCCGAAAAAGCGCCTGTCGTTGCCCTCTAAATTCAGAAAAGATTTAGGCAAGCGCGTCATCGTGACGCGCGGCCTCGACCACTGTCTCTTCGTGTTTTCCGCGCCGGCGTGGAAAAAACTTGCGGCAAAATTCTCCGATCTCTCAATCGGTTCCGCCGATACGCGCGGATTCAACCGCTTCATGCTTTCGGGCGCCGTCGACGCTGAAGTCGATACGGCGGGACGCATCCTCATTCCGGATTACCTCAAGGATTTTGCGGGCCTCAAGACCGACGTCGTCGTTGCGGGCGTCAATGACCGCGTCGAAGTCTGGGACAAAAAGGCGTGGGAGTCATACAAGTCTGATATCGAATCGAAGGGCGACGCGATGGCGGCGAAATTGGGAGAAATAGGCGTTATCTAGGCGTATGAAAAAAGACGAACGCGAAAAACACGAAACAGTACTCTTGAACGAAACCGTAGAGGGTTTGAATCTAAAGAAAAACGACACCGCAATCGACGCGACTGCGGGCGCGGGCGGGCACGCTGAATTACTTTCAAAAACGATAGGGAAGGGAACGCTGATTTTGGTTGATGCGGACGAAACCGCGCTTGCCTCCTCGCGCGAACGCCTGAAAGACGCCGATTCGAAAATAATTTATCTGAACGGCAACTTCCGCAATCTGAAAGAAATGGCGGAAGCGGAAGGCATAACCTCCGCCGACGGCATCGTATTCGATTTGGGATGGAGAATCGAGCAG
>CAYZDT010000027.1:0-6559 GCA_964477415.1 uncultured Candidatus Saccharibacteria bacterium
GTTACCGCCGGCCTCCTCTTTTTTGCGGGCAATAATACCGTCTCCACGAAAAACGTGGATATCAGCATAACCGGCCCTTCTGAAATAGGCGCAGGCTCCACGTTGTCGCTTCAAGTGGTGGTGGCCAACAGAAACGCCGTTCCGATGGAATTGACCGACCTTGTGCTTGAATTTCCGTCCGGCACGCGTTCCGCGGCCGACGTTTCCGAAGATTTGCCCCGCGTTCGCGAATCATTGGGCACTATTGAACCGGGGAAAAGCGTGAACCGCACCATCCGCGCGGTTCCGTTCGGCGTGCAGGGCACTGCAATCAATGTGAAGGCGACCGTTGAATACCGCGTCCCGTCTTCAAACGCCGTGTACGTCGTGAATGCGAATTACGGAACGCGCATCAACGAATCCCCGGCTTCGATTTCCATCGATGCGTTGACGGAAGCCGTATCAGGGCAGAAAGTGACTTTCACGGTCAATGTGCGCTCAAACGCTCCCGAAGTGCTGAAAGATATGATGCTTGTCGCGACGTATCCGCCCGGATTTTCGTTTGACTCTTCCGTTCCGGAACCCGCAGGAGAATCGGCGTGGGCTTTGGGCGATATAGAGCCGGGCGGTACGCGGAAAGTTGTTTTGACGGGTACGTTTTCAGGAGAGGACGGAGAAACGAGGGTCGCACATTTCGCGGCGGGTAACCGAAAGCCCGGAGCGGACGATGCGATTGCGGCTCCTCTTGCGATGTCGGACTTGTCTTTGGTAGTGAAGAAGCCCTTTATTACCGCGCAGCTGACGTTGGACGGCGACCGCTCGGCGACGCACGCAATCCAGCGCGGCGCGGCGGTTGTCGGCACCGTCACGTGGACGAACAATCTTCCCGTCCGCGTTCAGAATCTGAGGATTACGCTTTCAATAAATGGACAGGCCGTCGACCGCAAAGAAGTGCGCGTGTCGCGCGGATTCTATAACTCGAATACCTCGTCGATTTCGTGGGACAAAAGCACGAATGCGGATTTGGCGGACGTAGGTCCCGGGCAGTCCGGCATGGAGCAGTTTTCTTTCTCAACGCTTGCCGCGGGAACTTTGAAAGACGCTTCGGTTAATCTTGCAGTCACCGTCACTGCCGACCGTTTATCCGAGACGAGCGTCCCCGAAAAGGTCGAATCGACCGCGACGGCAAAAGCATTGGTCGCGACGAACCTCGCGTTTCATCCGTCGATGGTTACGGCGGGAGGGCCTGTACCGCCGAAAGTCGGCGTTCAGTCCACGTATTCCGTGGTGTGGACCGTAACGAACACCGGAAACGCGATGGGCAACAGCCGCGTGAGCGCGATTCTTCCCTCGTACGTCACGTATCTTTCAAAAACATCCGCCTCGGAAGACGTAACATATAACGATTCGGCGCGAACGGTCACGTGGAATATCGGCGACTTGAGCGGAGGCGACGCCCGTTCCGCGGGCTTTCAGGTCGCATTTATCCCGTCTATTTCCCAGGCGGGCACCCCGCCCGTCATAGTGAGCGGCCAGGAATTTTCCGGTCTCGATCGCTTTGCGCGCATTACCGTAACTAAAACGCCGGAGCCTCTGACAACCCGATCAGCTTCTTCCGTAAACGGGAACGTGGTACCTTAGCCCGATATGGCGGACGGCCTCATGGAAAAAATAGTGTCTCTCGCGAAGCGCCGCGGGTTTATTTATCCCGGTTCCGAACTCTATGGAGGCCTTGCGGGAACGTACGATTACGGCCCCCTAGGCGCGCTTCTGAAGAACAACATCCGCGATTCGTGGCTCGCCTACTTCGTCCGCTCGAAGGAGAACATGTTTCTCATCGACTCGCCGATTCTCCTTCATCCGCGCGTCTGGGAGGCATCGGGACATACGGAAGAGTTCATCGATCCTTTGTTTGACGATATCGTCACGAAGAAACGCTATCGCGCCGACCACCTTTTGGAAGAGGCGGGCGTTGATGCGGAAAAACTGACCGTGTCCGAAATGGATGCCAAGATAAAAGAGCTGAAACTCTTGAGCCCCGACGGAAACGCGCTTTCGGACGTGCGCAAGTTCAACATGATGCTTGAGACGAAGGTCGGCGCCGCCGAAGACACCGCGGCAAAAACCTATCTTCGCCCCGAAGAAGCGCAGAACATTTTCATCAACTTCAAAAATATCCTCGATACGTTCGCGCCGAAACTGCCCTTCGGCGTCGCGCAGATAGGGAAGGCGTTCAGAAACGAAATCACTCCGCGCGACTTTACCTATCGCATGCGCGAGTTTGAGATTCTTGAATTCGAGTACTTCATACATCCCGATGCCGCGTGGGAGCCGGTGTTTGACGGATTTCTTCAGGACCAGAAGAACTGGCTCGCCTCGTTAGGCATTGATTCCGCGCGCCTTCACGCCCTCGAGCATCCGCCGACGGGCCGCGCGCACTATAGTAAAAAGACGGTTGATTTGGAGTTTGAATATCCGTTCGGCACGAAAGAGCTGACGGGCCTTGCGCATCGCGGCGATTACGACTTGAAGCGCCACGAAGAATATTCCGGCCAGCCGCTTTCGATGCTTGTTGAAGAGGGGAAGGAGAAGGTCGTTCCGCACGTGATAGAGCCGACCATTTCAGCAGACCGCGCGCTTCTTGCCGTTTTGGTATCGGCGTATTCAGAAGAGGGCGCGGGCGATGATGCGCGCGTGTACCTCAAATTGCCGCCGAAGATTGCGCCGTACAAGGCGTGTGTTTCGCCGCTTTTGAAAAATAAACCCGAGCTGGTTTCGAAAGCGAAAGAAGTGTATGCCGCATTCAAAAAAGAATTCGGCTGGGTGGCGTGGGACGACAACGGCAACATCGGCAAGCGCTACCGCAGGCAGGATGAAATCGGCACGCCGTTTTGCGTGACTATCGACTTTGATACCTTGGGCGAGACGCCCGATCTGAAAGATACCGTTACCGTCCGCGATCGCGATACGGGCACGCAAGAACGCCTTTCGATAGCTGAGGCGATTGAGAAAGTGCGCGCCGCCGTTTCTTAGGTTTCTCCGTTCGGAGTTTTGTCTGTAGGAAACACCAGTCCGCGTATCAGTTCTTCCGGAACTATATCCAGTGCGGGCGCGTATTGGTACAACCTCCAAAGGCTGATACGGTTATCGCCCGTCTCGTACTTTTGAACCTGCTGGTACCGGATGCCGACTTTCTCGGCCGCTTCTTTCAAAGTCATTCCAAGAAGCTTCCTCCTCTTTTCGAGCCGTCCGCCGAGTTTGGTATAAAAGTCCCGTTCCTCGGGGGTCATGGCTCTCGTGCCTTCGGGCATACGTGGCGCGCAGTATGCCCCTCTCATCCTTCAGGGTCAAATTATGCCCGTATGCTACGATTACCGCATGGAAAAAGGCCCCATTTCAATTTCAATCACTCCCGGGACCATTTTTGCCGTTGTCGGCGTCGGCCTCGCTCTGTGGCTTCTCCTGTTCTTGAAAGACCTCGTATTGATTGTACTTGCGTCTATCGTCATCGCGTCCGCGGTTGAGCCGGGCGTGCAGTGGTTTATGGGGAAGGGACTCTCGCGCGGCTTTTCGGTCGCCGCTTTATACGGCGCGGTTTTCGCAGCGTTTCTAGCGGTTGCCTATTTCTTCTTCCCGCCGCTGGTCGGCGAAATGCGCGCGTTCATCGTAAGCCTTCCGCAGTTCGTAAGCTCATTCGATCTTGATTCGGTTCTGCCGCTTCAGGATTTTGGACTGCAAAATATCTTCTCTACGACTTCGGTGGCGCAGCTTCTTCTTGAGGCTCAGGCGCTCCTCATTCCGACCGGCGCGGGCGCGTTTCAGGCCCTCTCAGGCGTCGTCGGCGGCATCTTCTCGTTCCTTTTGATTATGGTGCTCTCTGTCTATTTCACTGTACAGGAAACGGGCGTCGATGACTTTTTGCGCCTCGTAGTCCCCGTGAAGCATCAGAAATATGCTCTCGATTTGTGGAAGCGTTCGCATCATAAAATCGGCCTCTGGATGCAGGGCCAGCTGATTCTCTCTCTTATTATGGGCGTCTTGGGCTATCTTCTCTTGGCGATATTCCAAGTGCCGTATGCCTTTTTGATTGCGATTTTCGCGGCATTTATTGAAATCGTTCCCGTGTTCGGCTCTATCGTTTCCGGCACCATCGCGACTTTGATTGCGGGCGTATCCGGCGGGCTGCCCTTGGCGTTAATCGTTGCGGGCGGATTCGTCATCATCAATCTTTTGCAGTCGAACCTCATTTACCCTCTGGTCGTGAAGCAGATCGTCGGCGTGCCGCCCTTGATGGTTATTCTTTTCATGATTGCGGGCGGTTCGCTAGCCGGCTTTTTCGGCGTATTGCTTTCGGTTCCTCTCGCCGCGACCCTGCAGGAATTTATCACCGACTTCCAGAAAAACAGGAAAGCGGAAGCGTAAATGGCGAAGTATTTAACGACCACCCTGCCGTACGTAAATGCGGACCCGCACATCGGGTTTGCGCTCGAGTTGGTGCAGGCGGACGCGCTCGTACGCTTCTGGAAGGCGCAGGGCGAGGAAGTGTTTTTCAATACGGGAACGGACGAACACGGACAGAAAATATGGGAAGCGGCGGAGAAAGCGGGGAAGCCTGTACAAGAGTATGCGGACTATTACGCAAACGAGTTTAAGAAACTGACTCCCGCCTTGGGCATTTCAACAGACATCCATTTTATACGCACGACTGACGCGCACCACGTGGAGGCCGCGCAGGAAATGTGGAGGCGGTGCGCCGAGAAGGGAGATATATATAAAAAGGAATTCGAGGGCCTCTATTGCGTCGGGTGCGAGAAGTATCTGACCCAGAAAGAAATCGTCGACGGCAAATGCCATATTCACGGCACGGAGCCGAAATTATTGAAAGAGGAAAATTATTTTTTCCGCCTCTCGAAATATGCCGATGCGTTGAAAAAATATCTTAAAGAGGGGACGGTGATTCCCGAATGGAGGCGGCAGGAAGCCCTGAATTTCATAAATGACGGTCTGGAGGATTTCTCTATTTCGCGCGAAAAAAGCCGCCTTTCCTGGGGCGTGCCCGTGCCTGGTGATGATACGCAGGTCATGTACGTATGGTTCGATGCTTTGACCAACTACATCTCGACCTTGGGCCGGCCGGATGAAGGTGGAGATTTCGAAAAGTTTTGGAAAGAGGGCGAGACGCTTCAGATGGCGGGGAAGGATCAGGTGCGTTTTCAATCCATCATGTGGCAGGCGATGCTCATGTCTGCGGACATAAAAAATACGGACCGCGTTTTTTATCACGGCTTCATCAACTCCGGCGGGCAGAAAATGTCCAAATCGCTTGGTAACGTCATTAGTCCGTATGATTTGGTAAAAAAGTACGGCACTGACGCGACGCGCTACCTCTTGCTTCGTCACGTGCACTCAACCGAAGATTCCGACGTGACGTGGGAGAAATTGGACGAGTGGTATACGGCCGGCTTGGTGAACGGCATCGGTAATCTTGTCGCGCGAGTCATGAAAATGGCTGAAGACCACCTCACGGCTGAGGAGATTAAAAAGTTTCCGAAAGATGTTGAGAATTCACAACACTTAACAGAACAAAAGAGAGTACTCGACGCTTTCGGATTTAATGACTCTGTAGAAAGCATTTGGCGCGAGATACAAGTCGGGGATGAACGGATACAAGAAAGAAAACCGTTTCAACTAGTCAAGACGGATTTAAATTCTGCAAAAGAAGAAATCCTCAATCTTGTTTGGCGAGTTTCTCGTATTGCTGTTTTGCTCGATCCATTTATGCCCGAGACAAGCGAGAAGATACTGAAAGCCGTGCGGGAAAATAAGAAGCCTGAGAATCTGTTTCCACGCCTCGGGTAAACCATGCAACTCTTGGCAATCGCGTTCATACTTATCGGCGAAGCAGTCGCCATATTCGCCGAATTGAGAGGCGCAAAAATATATGCGGCCTCTTCGGGCGGTTTCTGGCCCGTGTTCTGGCCGAGTTTTGCCCTCATGCTTCTCGGTACCGCGCTACTGGTTGCGGGATATATGCTCGCTCTGAAGCACGTCGGTAACGTGTGGGTAGTGACGGCGATTTCTCTGGGCTCGATACTTATTATTGAGCCCGTCCTGAATCTTCTTTATATGGGGCAGACGCCTACCTTGGGAGCGGGGATAGGATTTACGCTCGGCGTTGCAGGCATACTTTCCGCGCTTTTCATAAAATGACGCCCGATTACGTAGACATTCATTCACACGTAACCTTTAAGGATTACGACCAAGACCTGCCCGAGGTCCTCTCGCGCATGGAAGAGGAGCGGGTGCACACGATAACGGTCGGCGTTGATTTAAAAACGTCGCGCGAAGCGGTTGAATTTGCGGAATCGCACGACGGTTTTTACGCGACCTTGGGCCTGCATCCGACCGATACTAAAACGGAATCGTTTAATCCGTCGGATTACGCCGAATTAGTGAAGCACCCGAAAGTCGTCGGCATAGGGGAGTGCGGGATTGACTACTTCCGCATCGAGGGCGATGTCGCGTCCGAGAAAAAACGCCAATGGGCGGATTTTGAAAAGCAGATGTATTTCGCGATTGA
>CAYZDT010000027.1:6659-7881 GCA_964477415.1 uncultured Candidatus Saccharibacteria bacterium
CCGAGAAAAAACGCCAATGGGCGGATTTTGAAAAGCAGATGTATTTCGCGATTGAAAACGATAAGCCTCTCATGATTCACTGCCGCCCTTCGAAAGGCACGGTAGACGCGTATGAAGAGATGGCCGACCGGCTTCACGCAGAGTTCAAAACGGCGGGCGAGAAGCTCCGGGGGAACATGCATTTTTTTGTCGGCGATACGGATGTTGCGCGCCGTTTCTACGACATCGGCTTCTCGACCTCATTCACGGGCGTCGCGACGTTCGCGCGCGAGTATGATGACGTACTACGCCTCGCTCCTCGCGACCTCATCATGACTGAAACCGATTCGCCGTTTGCGGCTCCCGTCCCGCATCGCGGAAAACGGAATGAGCCGCTGTACGTAAAATATGTGGTCGAAGCTATTGCGAAAGTCCGCGCAGAAGACCCTGAAGACGTGAGACGCTATACGGTCAAAAACGCGGAGCGTATGTTCAGGCTTTCTTGACGTCTGCTGCGTCGGGAATATAGTGAATACGCACTATGGCTACGCTTGAAAGTATCCGCGATTTCACGGCTCAATATCACGATATTATCCAGCCCGATGAGGCTGCGGTCATCAATAGGGAAGCGAACCGCTATCTCGTCGGCGGGCTGGTGCCGCGTACTGCGCTCGGCTATGTCTTGAAGGGCTACTTAGCGCTTTTCCTTAAATTTGAAGCGACTCCCGAACCTGAAATTCCGGACCCCGAAACGCACAGAGGCGCAATTTAGGCCCGGTATTCCGAAAATACGAGGCAATTGCGCCGTGTACGCGCCTATGGTACTCTCACCCGACATGCAGGAAAACGACACAATGCTCGACACGGAAGAGACCGGCGTTATCGACACCGGCGGGGACGAATCCCCGGTTTCCGTCTACGAACTCGGCTTTCACTTGGTCCCTACGCTTTCTGAAGACGCGGTTCCCCAGTCCGTCGGCAAACTTATGGACCTCCTCAAGGAAGAGGGGGCCGATTTCGTCGGCGAGCATTTCCCTTCGAAAATCCAGCTCGCATACCCTATCTCGAAGCGTCTTTCCGGTAAGCACGCGACGTATGATTCGGCTTATTTCGGCTGGGTTGCGTTCGAGGTTAGACGGGAAGTTATCGCCAAACTGAAGGCATTTTTGGACGGAAATGCGGATGTATTGCGCTATCTCGTGATTACGACCTCCCGCGACGAGGTTGCGGCTTCGATGAGCGG